>CAYXQX010000311.1:0-5238 GCA_964467485.1 uncultured Porphyromonadaceae bacterium
CAGACCTGGGCTCAGTATGAACCGCTTGAAGGACATCCCATGATCGATTCCAGATCTAATTACCTTAATCATCTGGATCCCCTTGCCGGTATGTACCGTCTTTTTTATCAGCAGCCCTGCAGAGTGCCGCATGGTGATGAAAATAATCTTGGTGGAATTTTATGTTGCTGGCCCGATAACAGGGTAGATGATGAAAGGAATATATTACGACAAAATCCTGTGTATCCTTCAATGGTTTTTTACAGTAATTCCATCTGGAGAGGGAAGGCTAAGTCGTATGGAATGGACTACTGGGCAAAACTTCCGGAAAAAGGAAGTCAGGAATGTGCAGAATATGAGGTGTTTGAGAATAAGGTGTTAGCTCACAAGAATTTGTATTTCTCTGATAAGGACTTTCCTTATGTGAAGCATACAAATATTCCCTGGAGAATAATTGGACCATTTGATTTTAAGGATGATGTAAGTAAAAGCTTCCCGGTTGAGGATGAAATAATAGATGAGTATGAGCTTGATGGAAAGACATATAAGTGGAGGGATAAGCCTGTATATGGCGGTACTGTTCATCTAAAGCACTTTTTTGGTTTTCCTTCCTATATAAATGAAGAGGAGGGAACAGTTTATGCTACGACTAATATTTGGTCGCCGGAAAATCAGGAAGTGGATTTCTGGATAGGCTTTCATAATTGGTCGAGAAGTGGAGGCAGAAGGGGAGGACCGGCACCGGAGCTTGGGCAGTGGACGAAGAATCAGGCAAAAATCTGGGTGAATGGAAATGGAATTGAACCTCCCATTTGGGATAATTCGGGTTTAGCCATAAAAACGCCGGAAATTCCCTTTAGCAATGAGGATTACTATTACCGGGAACCAACAATAATACAATTAGAAAAAGGATGGAATAGGATACTTCTAAAAGTGCCTCATACTAAATCATCATTTAAATGGATGTTTACCTGTGTTCCGGTCGTAAGTGAAGGTCAAAATATGAGTCAAATGGAAGGCCTGAAATATCGCATTGCAAACTATTAATTAAGAATGTATCTTCATGCCCTTCATTAAAAATTGTTAACATATATATCATGAGAAAATTATTCCCAACAGGACTAGCATTAGGTTTAATATTAATCGCTTTATCTGCTTGTAATCAGGAAGCTAAAGTTTACGAGTGGCGTGGTGAAAACAGAAGCGGTGTGTACGAAGTGGAGAATATGTTAAGCTCCTGGCCGGAAGGTGGTCCTGAAGTTGTTTGGGAATATGAAGGTATTGGAAATGGCTATGGTTCTCCAGTTTTTACCGAGAATGAAATGTACATAATGGGTGAGTTGGACGAGATGGATAGTCTGGCATATCTTTTTGCCTTTGAGATAGATGGAGAGTTATTGTGGAAGAAGGATTTTGGCAAGGAGTGGGTGAAAAACTGGAACGGTTCGCGTTGTGCTCCCACAATTGTGGATGATCTGATTTATGTAACATCAGGAATAGGTAATATTTATTGTTTCGACCGGAAATCAGGAGAGAAACAATGGTCAGTAAATATGGTTAATGATTTTGGAGGAGTGTTTCCATTATTTGGTTATTCAGAGGCTCTTGTTGTTGAGGATGATAAAGTGTTTTGCACACCAGGTGGAGAAGAGAATAATGTGATGGCACTCAATCGCTTTACGGGCGAAGTTATATGGACAAACAAGGGCGTTGGTGAGCGTCCAGCCTATAACCAACCAGTGATAATTAATCTGGAAGAGCGGAATGTACTTGTAACATTCACCGCCTATGAAATGCTTGGTCTGGACACCAAAACTGGCGAATTGCTGTGGGTTAATGATCAGGATAACACCCCATTAGAGGATCGTGCACCCGGGAAAGGCGATACCCATGCGAATGGCATTATTTATGAAGATGGATTTATCTATTATGCTGCCGGTGATGGCAATGGCGGTGTGAAACTGGAATTGGCTCCGGATGGTACAAGTGTAAAAGAAGTATGGAGAAATCCTGATTTTGACTCATATATGGGAGGTATTGTAAAGGTTGGAAATTATCTGTACGGTTGTGGATCCGCTAGGCCTAGCTTTAAAAGTATTAATGCTGAAACAGGAGAAATCGGGAAGACTCTCAAAATTGGCAGCGGGGCAGTTATTGCTGCGGGCGACAAGCTGATTTATTACAATTATAAAGGAGAGCTTATGCTGATCAATCAGGATCTAATAAATATGGAGGTGATCAGCGATTTTAAAATCACCAAGGGGAAAAACGAGCATTTCTCCCACCCGGTAATCAATGATGGGAAGTTGTATCAACGTCATGGCAACGTTATACAAGCCTTTAAAATAACGAGTGACGAGTGACGGATAACCGGATAACGGATAATGGATAACGGATAACCGGATAACGAATAACCGGATAACGAATAACGGATAACCGCATTGTTAGAGTTATTCCATTGATTAATATGTAGTCAAGAATAGGGTGGTTTAGTTCGCAATTCTCAATATTTGAGTGGGATGGTGTGCTCAATCCGGTAATATATTACCTGATATATTACTATCTTTACCTGACTATAAACCGCCTAAAATGAAAAAGTTTTTTACACTAGCTTTATTATTGATTCTGGGTATCCAGCTTTTAAATTCCCAAACAATTACAACCATATCCGGAACGGTAGTATCTAAGAACACGAAGGAGAAAGTTCCCTTTGCTTCTGTGGCTGTGTTATCGGAAAACGACAGTTTGGTGGCTGGAAATATGACTTCAGAAGATGGTGGGTTCACAATTGAGGGCTTAGCCAAAGGCAAATACACTGTTTCAGTATCCTATATTGGTTATAGGGGCTACAGGGTAGATGTGCTGATAGGTGAGCTGAATAAAAATTATGATCTTGGAAAGATTGAGATTGTGTCTTCATCAACTGAATTGGAAGAGGTTACTATTAGCGGAAACCGGAGTATTATAAATTCTAAAATGGATAAAAAGACCTTCTATATGAGCAATAATCCTGCTCAATCGGGAGGCTCAGTGATGGATGCCATGAAAGCAATGCCCAGTATAAGCTTCGATCAGGATGGTAAGGTGATACTACGCGGAAGTGACAAGGTGATTGTTCTGATCGACAGCAAACAATCCAGTCTTACGGGTTATGGAAATCAGAAGAGTTTAGATAACATGCCAGCTGCAAATATTGAAAGGATAGAGGTAATTAACAACCCATCAGCTAAATACGATGCCAGTGGAATGGCAGGGATTATTAATATCATAAATAATAAAACCAATCAAAACGGTTTTCACGGCAGCATGGGTTTTGATTATGGTTTGGGTATAATCGCAAAACATAAAGCCGATCTGCCTTCAGATTTAGGCAGTTTCGCTCAAAATCCAAAGTTTATACCCAGTCTGGACCTTAACTGGGAAAGAGAAAAATTAAGTGTTTATCTGCAATCAGAGGTGCTGTGGCAAGAGAAATTACCCAATAATGAGTTTACTACAAGATATTACGATGATGGGAGGGTCACTGCTTCTCAGGTTCCGGAAAATCGTAAGGAGACTCATTGTATAGTCAAAGGTGGAGTGGATTATCGTTTTAATGAGAATAACACTCTAACATTATCAGGTATCTATGATTGGAAGAATCATATTGATTCGGCTCAGGTTCCATATATGAATATGCTTAATTATTCGAGGAACAGATTTATTAGCTGGAAGGAGACTGAGACCACAGTATATATGAATTATGCCTCACACTTTGAGCATAAGTTCAAGCAGGTTGGTCATAGCCTAAGCGCACATCTTCAGTACTCTAAGGGTTGGGAGGACGAGATCTACTATATTAACGATAGTTCTGATATCAGAACACAGGGAAGGGATGTAGCCAGTGTTTTAGGAACCGAATATATTACAAGTATGTCGGTTGATTACACCAAGCCTACACGGACCGGCCGTTTTGAAGGAGGAACGAAATTGCAAATAAGGAATCTACCTGTTGAATATTCTCAGCAGAGAGGAGAAAAATCAATCCTGTATCCTGGAATGGGCAGCTGGACTGAATGGGGAGAATCGATTTACGCCGGATATTTTAATTGGGTTCACGAAAGGAAATTATATGATATTGAGGCTGGTTTAAGATCGGAGTATACAAGGGTGTTGTATGATATGGATACAGCAAATATTTATTATACCCAGGATGATGCTTACGATTATTTCAGGCTTTTCCCAAATGTAAGGCTGAGCCTGAAAATCAACCAAAATAATAAGTTCTCAGCCTTTTATAATCAGAGGGTTGACAGACCGGGTGAGCGTGAATTACGCATGTATGCCAAGTCGGATGATCATGAATTGGTTAAGGTAGGTAACCCCTACTTACGACCTCAGTATACTCAGTCGTGGGAGCTCGGATATATGTCCAGATGGAAAAGTGGATCGGTATATCTATCAGCTTACCTGAAGTCGATTACAGATCAGTATATGAGGGTGTATACTCAAGATAACAGCAGACCTGAATATGATGTTATCCTGAAAAGCTATGCAAATACAGGTAAGGCAATTAATCGGGGCCTGGAATTGGTTTTTAGTCAGCAATTATTCAAATTCTGGAAGCTGTCGGGTAATATGAGTTTTTATCAGATTAGATTCTCTTATTACGAGGGGACACTATTGTTTCCCTACGAACATTCTTTTTATGTTGAGGGAACAGTTGACAATAGCTGGGATGCTAAACTGATCAGTGCTTTCAACTTGTCGGATAGTTTTGATCTTCAGATAACTGCTCTTTATATGGCACCAAGGATTATTCCTATGGGCAGAGAACTATGGCGTAGCTCTGTAGATCTCGGTTTGGTGAAGAAAATATGGAAGGGCAAGGGTGAATTGACTTTAGCGGCTACTGATCTATTCAATAATTATGGGATCGTACAGGAGATTAATGGAGATGGATTCACGGTTTTGTATGAGAATTATTATGAAACCCAGATGATCAGGATAGGGTTTAAGTATAAGTTTTGATGGCAGACCGGATATTATCGAAAGTAATTCGGATGAGGTGAATAGGTATTATTTTAACCAAAAGGATAAATGAAGCTATCTGTAAAAGGTCTGTTATTAATAATATTTCTTTCCAGTTGTATTACAAATACCATATCAGCTCAGACGACGGCCTTTCCGGCAAGTATTATTGCTACTAATCCATCTGGTACAGATTTCCATCTGTTTACTCAACAGCACAAAGCAAGCATCCTGATTGATGAGAAGGAT
>CAYXQX010000312.1:0-5231 GCA_964467485.1 uncultured Porphyromonadaceae bacterium
TGTCAGGACAATGATTTGTTCATCTTTTTTTGTTGCGTACCTGACGAAGCAACCAACATCACCTTTTCCTGTAATTTCTGAAACATCTTCAAGGATTGTATCTCCATTCCAGCCTCCCAGGGATTTAAAGGACTTGTCAAAACGACAAACAAAATATAAGTAGTAATCATTTTGCAACCAGATCGTCTGACCCATTATCTGATCGTCAAATATTTTCACATAACCCTCTATCTCATTGCTATTTACTTTTGAGATTTTTACATCAAGCACTTCTCCCGAGTCTTCATATGGTATCTCCATGTCGAAAAGAATGGCCGACTCGCTGGATTCGGGGAATGTGTAACGTTGTACTCCTGTCCGGATTGTGGATGATAATTCAGCCTTAATATTGTAATCATCGAGCACCACCGAGTAATAGCCCGGAGTGGCGAATTCCTTATCATTTGATATTCTGGATCGGTATCCCATATCAGGATTATCCTCAGGCCCTGGCTGGGTCTGAATTTTACCTGTCACTGGCAGTACATAAAAGCCGGTCATGTGGTAATCATGCAAAAAATTAAATCCGGCTATATTTTTTATATTATAATCATGCCCGGCTTTCCATCCTTCTTTTTGATTATCAGGACTTAATTTTACCATTCCAAAAGGCATGGCAGCTCCGGGGAATTGCATGGGTCGTGAATCATGAGTACCAATTAAAGGATTCACATAATCAACTGCTTGTTTTTGGGATAGGGCAGGGCTTGTCAGACATAAAGATAAGAATATCAGCAGGTTCAGGAATTTCATTTCGGTCGTCTTATTAGTAGATTTAATTAGCATATTGCTTGATAATCAGGCTTGGATCGAAGGGGTAGCGGCCAAACTTCTTCCCGTAAATGGCAATGCCACCCTCATCCACTGTCTCGATTCTAACAATTAGCTTCTTATCCTTCAGTGCTTTTTCCAACAATTGATCATTCAAATCTATTTTAATCAGATAACCAAAAGAACCAGCTTCTCTGAGCTTTTTGTCTTTTAACTGATGGTGCCATGAGAGGACACCCCGATGGTCAGCAGGGTCGTCTTCCAGGACTATTGTTTTCACCTTCTTACCATTCATGGATATAGAGATTGTTGAAGGGAAGGTGTCCTCGTCGGTCATGGGATATGAATTAGGATTAGAGCTTGGTGCTACCTTTGATCCAAGCATAAAGTCCTGGTCTTTTTGGTAATCCTCCATGTCCTTTACAAATAGCTCCTTAGCTGATGCCTCAATAATGAAGTAAGCTTCCTTAATTGCCTTGGTTTTTGCTTCTTTTGGAATATCTATAGAATATTCAAAGTACCCTTTTCCGGCACCATTTACTTTTTTGCCATTCAAAACGTCCCATTGCTTTTTGCTCCATTCAGCTTTGGCGAATTCATTGACTGGAGTACTATAAATATCAACACCTTTCGGAACATTATTAGAGAGAACTTCAAAATGCATAAAGTTTCTATGCAGAATTTTTCCTGATGTGTCAACCAGGACCAACTTTAAAATGGCTAAGCCGGGAATGTCAGGCATGGTGATAGACAAAGGATCCAGGGATGTTTGCATCCATGGCTTGTAATTGATTGTCTGGCTGCCAGATGTAATATTTATTGTCTCTCCAATCGAATTTTCCATAGATAATTCATACTGGATATTGAGAGACATTCCGAAGTCTTGGCCTGTCATAGATGAAATGAAAAGAGGAACCTCAACTTTTTCTCCACCATTAACAGTTTTGCAAATTTCATTTCCTGTAGAAAGGTACACAGCAGAGTGAAGGTCTTTCAAGGACATCCCTTCCACCAGATGACCCAGTCCGGTTTCTTTTTCAGTACGGTCGAATCTCCAGTATCCATTCCACTCATTAATAACATCGTGGTGCTCAGTGTATAACCAGCCTCCAACCTCAGGATACTTCCTGAAGGTGTTAAGCATTCTATGGTAATCCCAGCTCCAGTCAATATCACCGGAACTTCCGTCGTATCCCCATACATTGCCACACTCTGAGTTGATATTTGGCTGCTGTCCCTGTTTGAACCGGCTTTCGAAATGAAATTTACTACCCTCATACGTTTGTTCGGTAAGGTTTTTAAGGTAATCATCCCACATCCAACCAGGTAGATACTCATGCCAGGAATTAATATCGGTTTCTGTATGGCCCCGACCGCAGCATATGGAATTGTCTTCGCTGAGTCTGCTTTGGTCAAGCGATTTAGCCAGATGGTACATCGAAACAACCCAATCCTGGGTGCGCTCTGTATATGCCCTGAGTTTATTTCCTTTTTCATTCAGACCAGTAATACTCGACAAACCCCATGTTTCATTGAACAGTACCCATGAGAAAATGGATGGGTGGTTGTAATCCCTCTTGATCATTTCCCTCAGAGTATATTCCGATTCTACTTGCATCTTTTCTTCTGGCTCACCCCATGAATTGGGTAGATCTTCCATTACAAGCAGTCCAAGCTTATCGGCCCAGTATAGTTTGCGAGGAATTTCAACTTTGATATGAGTACGTATTCCGTTCAATCCAATTGATTTGCTTCTTAGGATCTCCTCTTTCATGAATTGGTCACTTGGGAAAGTATAGAAACCATCAGGATGATATGACTGGTCAAGAGCCAGTTGCATATAGACAGGTTTATTGTTGAGAGCTATGTATGGGAAGTCGGTGCCAGGTAAATTATCAACCGAGATTTTCCTCATTCCAAAATATGATTTAAGTATGTCTTCTTCAAGTACTGCTTCAACCTCATATAGGTAGGGATCATCCAGATTCCACAAGCGAGGGTTAGGAATAGGGATATCGAAGCTGAGCTGCCTCATATCTTTTGCAAGAATTACCTTGTGACTTATTGTATTACCTGGAGTTTTGATATTGATAGTCAGATTTAAATCTTTTGTTGTGACATCAGGAAGAAAGGCTTTCACGTTTACCTTATTGTTGTCAATATCAGGAGTGAAGTGAATATGGTCCAGGTAGTTATTACCTCTGGCTTCCAGATATATTGTTTGCCAAATACCCCTGGCATTTCCATATCCTTGTTTGCCGTAAAGTGTAAAATCCCGACGTGCATCATCAACTCTGATCACAAGCTTTTGTGGAGTACCATATTTTATGTTTTCTGTCAGTTCAAAGGAAAAGGGAACGTATCCACCTTGGTGAGTTCCCAATAAAATTCCATCGAGCCAGACAGTCGTTTCCCAATCTGACGCACCGATGATTAAAAAGGTTTTTTTTACCTCCCAGGAAGGATCGAAGTTAATATCACGCTTGTACCACCCAATATCTGCCTCACCCTTAAGTCCGGATAAATTAGATCCCCAGGGAAAAGGTACAAGAATACTCTTGCTGAAAGAGGTGCTTCCATTCTGCCAGGTATTTTTGAGGCCTGCATCTTCTTTATCAAATTCAAAAGACCAGTTTCCATTAAGGTTTACCCACTGATCTCTTTGAAAATCAGGACGTGGATGTTCGGCTAAAGGAATGGTTTGAGCGTTAAGAGATTGACTGATTAAAATGCAAAAGATGAATGCAAAAGACAGGAGTTTAGTTTGTTTCATGGTTTAAGCGAATTATTTTACCAAACTTTTTGTTCGTTCTTCCTCAATATCAAAGTCATCCTGAAGACCAAGCCTATTTTCGTTGATTGAACTGAATGCCAAGTAGGAAGTTTCTGAGATACTGGTCATTACATACCCGATATTTTCTGTGTTTAGGATTTCGGAAGAGGGCACTTAATTCACTTTCGCTAATCCTTTTATCCGCTAATATGAACATTTTTAGTATGTCATCAGTTTTAAAATCCAGAGCGATTTTAATCTTTCTGAGGATGATGTTATTGTTTAATATATCTTCCGCTATTGGCTGAGGACCTTCTCGTTTTCCTCTTTTTTCAATAATGAAGCCATTGAGAAAGGTCGCAAGTTTATTATCCGACAGCTCCACGAAAGACTGGTCGCTTTCCTGCTTTAGCCAATTGCTTACATCCGACCTATTGACCTTTAAACCAGCAAATCCAAATAGCTCAATCATTTTTGCATCATTGTAGTCAAATATGTAACGGATCTTGCGTAGTACGTCGTTATTATCCATAACAGGGTTTTATATATTCCTTCAAAGGAAAGACAAGTTTTCCAATAATATGTAATTCTACTTTTCTATTAGCCTGAAATGTTCAAAAAACAAATCATTATTTCCTATGTAGAAAATACGTGACTCAACATTGTTATAGCCTTTAGAAGTATGAAATTCTAAATCAATATATTCATATTCATCAGGCTGGCTAAAATCTGATGACAATAATTTTTTTGATACGAGCTGTGTTTTTCCGTGGTCAGCAGTTATCTCTAACAAGGCAATGGTACCGGATTTTGTTGTTGCTGATGTCTTTAAATAAAAACGAGCAACAAAATCCCCCAAGCCAATAGTAATTTTGGGTCCGTGAACAACGATTTTTTTTATACAGGGTTTACAATCAGGAGAAATATGTAATACTGTTTTGCCAGATTCTTGAATAGTATTTAGACGGGAAGAAGGGTATTCTAATTCTCCAAGGTCGAATGTTTCATTGAGCTTATTTTTTCTGTATTTGCAAACCTGACAATTGGCCAGACTAAACTCATTATCATCCTTTACTAGGATATAGCCAAATTGCTTGAGTGTATCAGGAAAAGAATCCATCCACATGTCACGTATAACGTAGATATTTGGCTGACAGAATACCGAGTCAACCAAGCTTGGGTTTCTAACAGTACTCCTGTCATGCGGAGTGGCCTTAATATTTTCAGGATCAGGAGCAGAATTAATGTAAGAGTTCCAGTATTCGGCGATAAGGCCAATTTTTCCTAAGCTTTTAAATTCACTAGCTGTTTTGATAGTTGGTCTTAAACTTTTGGGAGATATAAACTTAAAATTGTAGATCGTACCTAATCCACCTACCAATACAGTTAAAGCAATAAACCCATTTAGTAGCCATTTTCTTCTAATCGTTTGAATATTGTCAATTACAAGAATAAAGACAAGCCAAAAAGATATATAACTGCACACAAAATATCTACGAGGGACACCATTAACATTTGCCCATTTAGAAGAAAATATGACTATCAGTACTAAAACAAAATCTAAGGCAAAAATAGTAGCCCATTTTTTGTCAATTTTTAAAAGTTTCACTCTTCTTCCTTTTGTAAAGAAATCTTTACCTCCGTGTTT
>CAYXQX010000313.1:0-5221 GCA_964467485.1 uncultured Porphyromonadaceae bacterium
TAAATCGGAAATTTTCAGCGTCAAGACCCGGAAAGATTTGGGTTTCGGACATCACCTACGGGCAAACCTTTATGGACGTAATTATGTGTCCCTACGATGCCAGCGATCCTGCAATACGTTTATTGAATATCACAAAAATAGAAAGCATTATGGCCCATTGAACAAGGCATGTCATTATACTGAATGCATTAAATGGGTTATACCATTCACCCGGAGCGAAAACTGTAGCTGCAAGGTAAAACCACCATACAAGCAGCGTTATTGCCGCGAATGGGATAAAATATTGTATTACAATTGACCACCAGGATTTTAGCTGCCAATCGTTGGGATCCATGTGAAGTTCCCGGCGAAGTTTCTTTGCTCCTGATTTAAACACCACGAAGGCCATCAGGGCTCCTGAAATCATCAGACCGATACCCCAAACGTGGTCCTGATTACTAAGCCAGTTAAGGTTACTTGCAGCTGGAATTCCCAGAACGTAAGTCAATGCAACTACCAACAATATTGAATAATTCCTTTTCATTCCTGTGTCCACAAAGATTCTGGTGCTCAATTCTAATTGTGCAATCAGAGAGGAAAATCCGGCGAAGGTTAGTCCCAGGAAGAAAAGTATTGCGAGTGGATGGCCGAATACCATGCGGGCAAACAGTTGTGGCATCCATATAAAGGTCAGGCCTGTGCTTGCCGGACCCGAGGTTTTCATAACTTCCATGATCTCGCCACGTGCCATTCCCATTTCTGTTCCCAGGATTGCAAAGACAGTTCCAAATATCATTATACCTGAAAGTAAGGATACAGTGTTATTGGTAATACCAGTTGTAAAAGCATTTTTAACAACCCCGTGTTCTTTCTTCATGTATGCAGCATATGTAAGGAACAGGCCCCATCCGGCTCCTGTATCCCAGGCATTCTGGGTGAGTGCTGCAAGCCATATTTTTGGGTTTGAGAGTTGGGAGAAATCTATTTTGAAAAGATAGGCAATCCCCTCCCCTGCACCGGGTAAGGTTACAGCACGAATTACAGAAATGAGTACAATAACAAGAAGAATTGGTATAAGTATTTTATTAACTTTTTCGATTGACTTAACCCCTTTCCAAATTGCAACTGCAGCCAATCCTACGGCTAAAAAGTGGAATATATATTTAAAATTACTTGATTGAAAGGTATCCCATGTAGCCATAGCCTGGTCGGTAGTCAATGGTAGATCGCCGGTGAGGGTTTTAAAGAAATAGAATATACACCATCCTACAACGACCGTATAGAAGAAAGTTATTGCCGCAGTAACAAAACCCACGAAGGCACCCATCCATGCAAACTTTTTACCTGCAGCTTCAATAAAAACGCCCACCACGCCACGGCGGTGCTTTCTTCCCAGGGTGTATTCAGCAATGATAAGTGGGATACTCCATAGAAAAAGGAACACCACCCAGGCAAAAATAAATGCACCTGCACCATTCTCACCACCCTCCTGAGCTACTATTCTGGGAAAGCGCCAGATATTCCCGGTTCCAACAGCAATTCCAATAGCACTTAAAAGTAATCCCCATCTGCTTGAGAAGCGGTGGGAAGTGGTAGAGTCTTGTACTTTTCTCATGATCTCATGACTTGGTTTAGGCAAGAACCACTAAATTATCGGAATAATTTTAAAAACCACAAATTACGATCTTAAAATAAGTTAACTCAACTATAAATTTATCTGATTGCCAGCAGGTATTGGTGGATCTTTTGTGAAGGTTGGCAAGACGCCTGAATAGTCTAACGACCTTGTGAAATTTTCCCCAGACCGCTAACTGATTTTCTTACATCAGGATTACCAAAATATTCGATATGCCCAACTCCATCCACCTCGGCATCCAGTGAGCTACTCGCCCTTACTGTAGCTTTGCCAACACCATGAAGTTTAATAAGGGCATTTTCTGATTTTAATCTGGAAGCATCATAGCTACCGGCACCTTTCAACCAAACCTTTTGGTTGGTAACATTCCCTGATAGAGTTATCAAGCCTGCACCAGGCAACTCAATGTCCAAAGTATCAGCCTGAATATCTGACATTACAATCTCACCGGCACCTTTGAGGATGAGTTGAAAGTTTTCAAATTTAAAACCCTTGGATTTTACACGGGCTACACCCGTTACAAATAAGCCATCCAACTTTTTTAGAGTCAGATGATACTTCAAAGGTTTTCCTTCAACGGTTGAGGTGATAGCTCGCCATGTTCTATCCCACCATCCACCATCGATATCAAGGATTAACTCACCATTTCTTACTTCCGATTTCACCAATGCGAGGACAGAATCCTGTCCTTCAAGCGACAGACTTTCAGTTTCCCCTTGTGAGATAATTAGCTGACCGTATTCTCTAAGAACCACTCTGTTAACCCCTGAAATATTCCTTGTTTCGTTAATGATATTCATGACTTTTCGCTTTTTTGTTAGAATAAAGATAATTAGAATAACTATTCCGACTAAAAAAAATCGGTTGGCATGTGATTGTTTTACGGTAAACCAGTTATATGTATCGGTTAATCGCTTTTAAAAATAAAACCTATACCATGTCGGTTTTCAATCTTTAATAACTCATCCGGTTTGAGATATTTCCTGAGTTTAGAGATAAAAACGTCCAGACTGCGGCCTAGGAAATAATCATTTTCACCCCAAAGGGACTCAAGGATTGTTTCACGACTAACAAGAATATTTTTATTCCTGATAAAATATGCCAGCAGTTCGGCCTCCCGATGGGTTATTACTTGTTCTCCATTAGGTCCGTTCAATATCAGGTTAAGGGAATCAAGGCTAAATTTTCCTATTTGAAGAATATTTCCTGATATACCATTATCGGTTTTTTTGTGTCGTTTAAGGAAAACCTCAATTTTAAGAATCAGCTCCTCAATACTAAAAGGTTTTACGATGTAATCATCAGCACCCAGCACCAGTCCTTCTATTCTATCCTCCTTCATTGACTTTGCTGTAACAAAGAGAATAGGAATATCCTGATTTCTTTCCCTGATTTTTCGTGCCAGGGAAAAGCCATCAAGTCCGGGCATCATCACATCCAGAATACAGATATCAGGATCTTTAGTCTGATAGCATTCAAATCCACTTTTCCCATCCTCACATTCAAGAACATGATAACCTTTACGTTCCAAATTCTCCACAGTTATATACCTTAATGTTGGGTCATCCTCTGCGTACAAAATCTTCGGTTTAATCATGGAATCAAATTATCGAATATGAATTTCAATTTTCGCACCCTTATTCTCCTCGCTTGTCAGTTTTATTCGCCACTTATGGGCTCTTACCACCTGTGAAACAAAATGCAGTCCCAGTCCAAAGCCCTTAACATCATGAATATTGCCATGTGGAACTCTAAAAAATCTTTTGAATATACTATCCTGATATTTTTTTGGTATCCCTATCCCTTTGTCAGCTATGGATAAAACGCCTCTGTTGCTTGAATAATCAAGGCTAATAACTATTTCTGGACAAGCTTTAGAATACTTAACTGAATTATCCAGGAGGTTGAAGAGAAGCTGTTGAAGTTGCTGGCGATCAGCATTTATTTTCACATCATCAGGAGGTAAAATAAGTGAAATATTTCCTTTGCAGCTTATGATCTTTGGTCGGAACTGCTCAGTAACATCAACAATAAGTTCGTTTAGGTTTATGTTTTCCTTTTGTGGTCTGAATGGTTTTATACCGCGGGTTGAGTCGTGCAAGACTCTATCGACCTGCCCCACCAGATGAGTTGATTGATCCTTAATAATCTTGCCATATCTTTTAAATCTTTTTAAATCAGGATTATCATCCTCTTCTAACAGCACATCAGCAGCCATGGATATTGATGACAATGGGGTTTTAAACTCATGAGTAAGGTTATTAATAAAATCCTTTTGAATCTCCGAATACCTTCTTTGTCGCAATATTATTACCTGGGTTATGACGAAGAAGATTATTACAAGTAGAAGTATCCCGGTAAAGAAATACCACAGGCCAAGATTACTAAGTACAACCCTGTTACGATCCGGAAAGACAATCCCGAAATAATAGATATAATCCTCGTGTTTAGTAAAATTTGGGCTTTCCGATCCTGATTTTGACCTATTACTAAAAGACACATAGTCACCATAAACTATCTCATCTGTGAGACAATCGTAAATTCCATATTCAAAATCCATCCAGAGTTTACGCTTGTTGAATTCTGAGGTCAGATAATGCTCCAGTATTTCAGCATCGATAAAATCATTCACATTAACTACATAATAATCAGGCCGTATTCTAAGCACGGGATTTTCATTAGGAAGGTCGGCATCAACATATCTTGCTAGGTGATCTGAAACATTGCTCAGGGCAATCTGAATAGTTTGATCCAGTCTTTTATTCTCCTGATCAAGAGCTTGTTTTAGGAAGAAAACCTGTACTATTGCCACGCCAATAATGGTTATGACCCCCAATATTAATGTAAGACGTATAGCACTTCTCTTCATAGCGTGAAGGTAAACCTTTGAAGCAGTGTACAAAAATCGCTTAACAACTCGTTAACAAGAAAACAAGGTTAGTTAACAGTGAATGTAAAAAACCGGGCTTAGTTTTGAACAGAAATTAATTCTAAGCGTTAAACATTAAAAATAAAGAAAATGAAAAGAATCTGGATTACTTTGATGATAGTTGGTTTATTCACCGGAACAATGAGTTCGTTTGCTCAGGATTATCAAAAAGAAGAGAAAGCTGAGATATCAAAAAAAGTTGAGCCAATCAGTTTCGACAAAACCACGCATAGCTTTGGTGATCTTGTAAAAGGAGTACCTGCTACGGCCACATTCACGATAAAGAACAACCAGACTAAGCCGCTTGTACTTGTACATGTTGGAACGAGTTGTGGCTGCACTGTACCTGTTTTCACCAAAGAGCCTATTGAGCCTGGCAAAACCGGTGAGATTAAGCTGAAGTATGACTCCAAGAAGGTTGGCTATTTTAAGAAATCTGCTCAGATAAAGACCAAGGAGGGGAAGTTTTTTACCTTATTTATTGATGGTACTGTGAAGGAGAAGAAGGGATAGTCATAGCCTTTGCCAAGGGTTTGCATAAATATCTTCTGAGTAGATATTTATTTTAAAAAGGGGCAATCAATTCTTCTGATTAGAATAAATTCATAATCAGGACAAAATCAGGATTTACTTTCCAGAATAGATCACAGATGTTATGATAATAGCTAGTAATCCAT
>CAYXQX010000314.1:0-5218 GCA_964467485.1 uncultured Porphyromonadaceae bacterium
GAGTTTTACGAGATCAATCGACAAAATAGATTAGAGCATTGCATTTACTGAAAAACAAAAGAGTATCATCTCTACCTATACTGATATTAATTCTTCTGTTGGTATTTTTCGGTGTTAGCTCTTGTAATAAAGACCCAATTCCCGGGGAGAATGAATTCCAGGACAAGCGGGATGGATGGATTTACAAGACTGTTGACATTGGGGATAATATATGGATGGCACAGAACCTGGCCTATCTCCCACAGGCAGATACCTTTGACGTGGAGTCCGATTCCGTTCCTTTTTATTATATTTTCGACTATAATGAGCCCAAATTGTCGATAGCCAAGCAAACAACAAACTACTTCTCTTTTGGGGTGTTATATAACTGGACAGCTGCCCTGGAGGTTTGCCCTGAAGGCTGGCACCTACCATCAGATAGCGAATGGAAGGACCTGGAGATATTCGCAGGAATGAGCCAGGAAAATGCAAATGAGTTTGGTTATCGCGAGTCTGGTGCAGTGGGCGAGAAATTAAAATCCAGTACTAATTGGGATAAAGACGGAAATGGATTGGATGCTCATGGTTTTAATGCTAAACCAGGTGGTAGAAGATCTGCCATCTCGGGTCGATTCCTTAACCTGGGGACACAGGCTTTCTTCTGGACATCCACCCCCGATACATTATCAAACGCCATACTCAGATATATGGAAAGTGACACCCTTGGTGTACATCGTATAGAAAGCTCACGTAAAAATGGGGTTTCTGTAAGATGTGTGAAAAATTAGTTACGGGTTTCGCGTTGCGGGTTACGGGTTGCGGCTTGAAAACTTAAAAAGAGTCCTTATCCTGGCTAATAATAACTGAGCCATGCCAGGCTTCTGATCACCTATGAAATCACTAATAACGTTAGCAAG
The DNA here is from genome assembly GCA_964467485.1 of uncultured Porphyromonadaceae bacterium. Classification (GTDB taxonomy): domain Bacteria; phylum Bacteroidota; class Bacteroidia; order Bacteroidales; family UBA12481; genus JAUVKA01. The sequence goes on from CAYXQX010000314.1 coordinate 897, forward strand.
TTCGGGTGCTCTTAGATATCCATAAGACTTATGCGGATTCCTCTTGCCGTCCTTCTCATAGTTATTGTTAACAAGAATATCTATTGGCAAAACTCCATTCTGATTTTCAGAGAAATCATCTCCCAACTTATAATCCAGTGCAACATAGTCTGTTAAATCAGCAAAATTGAACCAATTGGATGTAACTCCGGGAGGAGTATTCACCAGGAAATCATCACTCGACTCCTTTTTCTCTTCTTCCACTATCTTACTAACAACTATGGGTAATCCAAGCGGAGAACCAATAGTAAGCAGAGTATTAATTTTTACATCAGGAAGGATAATATTCAACACATCAAATGCAACTATTGAACCCATAGAGTGAGCAATAATCATTATCTCATGATTCTTATATTTCCTGATTACCTTAACCAACCTATCCCGGATAAGATCCCTTGCCTTACATCTTTTATTATTGCTGTCGACACATTCCTCGGTATAATACACTTCCAGATCTTTGAAATACTTTTTTAGAATCGCATCAGTAAGCTTGCTGTAATTCAGGGATTTATCTTCGTTTAATAAAATATTAGTTAACTGTTTCGTAACAAAATCGTTTACTTTCTGACGAAATTCATGGCTTTCAACCTTAAAATCTTTTGATGCTTTAATATAAGGTTCTTTTAGAAAACACTTTCCTTCCTTATCTTTTTCCAATACGTTTAAAGGCTCCTCATAAAGAACATCTGCCCAGTAAACCATTTCAAAGGCTGGTATAGATTTTTCTATATCGTTTGAACTTAAACCTTCGAGGATTGCCTCTTTCCACCAATTTTGCAACAGATCCTTTGGAGGTTTGTTGCCCAGACCATGTATTGCAATAATTACCTTTTTCATGAATTTGCCCCTGTTAACTGCTTGTCCAACCACTCAGCACGATCTGAAGTAATCCCATCAACATCAATATCGACAAGATATTTTGCATTCTCCAGATTATTTACCGTCCATGTGTATACAGATAATCCACTATTCTTAACAACCTTGACAAATGCCTTATTTATGACCTTTCCGGCCCAAACGTTGACCCCATCAAGATTTGACTTCAACAATTTTACTAGTTTCTTTTTAAGATTGAGCTTAACCACCCAGGCCGGCCAATAATAATCAAGAGGAAGGAGCCATAACATTTTGTAGTCAGGAGCTTCTCTTTTCATTTCAGAAAGCACCCGATAATTAAACGCAATTATTTCAATCTGCGATGCTTCTATCTTGCTGGATCTTAATTCAGATATTAGATGAGATATAAGCTCCCTACCGCATTTAATTTCTATGATAAGCTTAGCCTGTGGGGGAATAGAAGATAAAACTTCAGCCAGGGCCGGGATTCGTTCACCTTTCCACTGTTCGCCTTTCTTTGAGCCAACATCAACTGTCTTCAATTCTTTTAAACTTGATCTTTTTATGCTCAGGTTCTTATCCCCAACCCTTCCTGTTTTCTTGTCATGAATAACAACAATCTCCTTATCAACAGTTAATTGCACATCAATCTCAACTGCCATATCTCCTTTTTCCCAGGATAAATTGATTGCTGACATTGTATTTTCCGGGGCTATGAAAGATTCTCCTCTATGAGCTATTATTAAGGTACTATGTGATAGCTTAGATTTCAAGTTACTTAGGAATTTGAATATCTATAAAAATACACAAAATCCTAACTCCTTTATTACAAATTAGTATTGATAGCTATGAACAACAAAAATCCAGGATCTTGTGGAATATGCTTGGTGCTTGAAGGCTGTGACCAAGATTTTGTGTTACCATTAATTCTGATTCCGACCAGCCACGATGAATATCATAAGCTTCGGAAAGTGGAACGACAGAATCCATCTCATCATGAATAATAAGGCCTTGTGCAGAGATATTTTTCACAAAATCAGAAGTAGCAAAACAATTAATATCGAACTCAAAAAGATCTGCAAACACCTTAGCTACTGCCTTCTGCGTAACCTCACTAATGCCGTAATTCTTATAAAAAGTTTTAAAGGATGTCTCCAATTCGGAGGGAGCAGCCAGCAAAATCATTTTTTCTATTTCCTGATTTGCCGTTTTTCCAAAGTTATATGAAGCCGCAAGACCGCCAAAGGAATGGGCAATAACAATATCAGGTTTGTAATCTTCTGCTACCACATTCGAGGATGCAGCATATAAAATACCATGGGCAATTTTATTTCCTGATTTTCCATGAGCCGGGGCATCAATAGCAAGGATATCAAAACCTTCGCTCTTTAGTAGGGAAATTATTGGCCTCCACCTCATAGAATTATCATCCCAACCATGCATAAGCAATACTCTCTTACCCTCTCCTGGCCATCGATATGTCTGAACCTCAAAATCCTGCACCTTATATCGCTTCATAACACTCTCTGAGAGTATTACCTCTTCCCTCTTCGAATATGCCCGATCGGCCGATGGAGTGCAAAATAATTGCAAAGCCATCTCACCTGCCAGCTTTGGATTGCTGAGTGCTAGATTATTAATATACTCTACAGGTTTTTCAGCAGGTAAGGAGTGCAGATTGATGCTTTTCATTAAGGACGGTTAATGTGCCCCTGCAACAGCTGCACTAGAGGCAGCAGATGAAGCGATAACAGCGGCCATTATAGCTGCCTGCATTTCCTGGATAACAGTACCAACACCCTGCATGATCTGATCTGATTCGATAATCTCCTTGATCTTTTTTCTGCTCTGCTTCATTTCATCCTTATCATTACACACAATTTTGTGTGCCTTACACGCCTGGATAAGTCCCAGCAGATATGGAGCCTGGCCATCCATCTCCATATTTTGGAAAATAATGCCCCTCATTTGCTTAATAAGATTTTCACGCATATCCCTTCTTACCAACAATGTTTGGATATATGGGATAAACAGGAACCTTTTATGTACAATCTCAATAATTCCCTTTTTTTCAAGACTCTCAAGCAGTTTCCTCTTTGTTTTCCCGGCTCTTTGATTAATCCGGGATATCCATTGCTTTGGTTTCCTTCTCTTAGGCGATTTTGCAAGAATATCAAGAAGCTCATTATGAGCTGGAAGAAGATTCGACTTAGTTGATTTTACTTTTATCACACCATCCTCAATAATGATGTTTTCTTCTATGGAAAGATCCAGGAAAATGGCTCCGATCATTCCAACATTGCGGGCTACTTCCGTGACCTCTATCCTGGGTTTATCCGGATGATGTATCAGGATAAAGAAGTTTTCTGCTATTGTTAGTTTCATAGAATAAAGGTAGGAAAAAATGTTGTGGCTTGTGGCTTATGCACCTCAAGTCTGTAATTATTAAAACAGAAATATGTCTAATATATAAACCATATAACCAGAACTTGCTTTGGCAGACCCATTGACGCCTTGGCAAAACTCATTGACAAATTTAAACCTATGTGTCATGAAAAATACAATTACTTATATCAGTCTCATTATCTTCATGTTAATCAATGTCATACTTCAGGCTCAGAAGAAAACAGAAGTTCTGACCAGATCAGATAAAAAGGAAGCTATTGAGAAAACTGGTGAGCTACTCAAAAAATTCTATGTAAACCCGGTGCTTGGTTCTCTAATGGAAAATCATCTTAAATCGAAACATAAGGAAGGCGCATTCAAAAACATTTCCGATCCGGGAGAGTTCGTACGATCTATCACTGAAGAAATGCGGTCAATTAGTAATGACAAACACCTGTTTATGTATGTAGGGCCAAATCCTGATAAACAAGAAAGGGGAGACCGAAATCTAAAAAGCCTTGTCAATCAACTTGACAGGGAAAAGGATAACTACGGATTGAATAGGATTGAAATAATTGATGGGAATATTGGATATATGAATATAGAATCTGTAATGTATTCCGAAGAGGCTGGAGAAGTTCTGTCATCAGCACTTAAATTTCTGTCAAATACCTATGCAATAATCTTCGACCTAAGAAATAACAGCCGCGGCGGTGACCCTATGTATATGGCATACTTATTTAGCTACTTCTTTGAAAAACCGACACATATTAATAGCATTTATTGGAGAGATCGGGATAGGACTGATGAGTTTTGGACACAAGAGAAGATCCAGGGTAAGAAGATGATAGATATCCCCCTCTTTGTATTAATCAGCCACAAAACATTTTCAGGAGCAGAAGAGTTTGCATACGATTTACAGTCTCTCAGTAGAGCAACAACTATTGGTGAAGTATCTGCAGGCGGAGCAAACCCTGCGAGCACATGGCTTGTGTACGAAGATTTAAGAATATCAATCCCTTATGGGCGAGCCATTAATCCAATAACCGGCACAAACTGGG
>CAYXQX010000315.1:0-5216 GCA_964467485.1 uncultured Porphyromonadaceae bacterium
GTTCAGGAGTGATTTTTGAAATAGTATTTTTGCTTCCCTTGAATTTCCAAGCTTGAGATGAGTCCAGGCCATCATATTTAATCCGTCATAGTCAAAAGGATACAGGTTTACTACCTTTTCGAAAAGTGGCTTTGCCTTCAGAAAATCATTCCGACCATAGTATACCAGGCCCAGACGGAAATTTGCTATGGAATTCATAGGATCAATTCGTAAAATTTCATCATAGATCCGAATTACCTGGGTCCAATTCCCCATTGAAGAAAGTGGGTATATCAAGCCAAAGCGGGCCTCAATTCCCATGGGCATAAGGCTTACAGCGCGCTGATAATATGACTGAGCCTCATCCAGCATACCCGACAGGTAACTCAGCCACCCCATACGGAGATTCAGCTCGTAGTGGTCTTTGTCATAAACACTTTTAAGAACATCAAGCCCTCCTTTATAATCCCCGGCTTTTTCTTTAGCATAGCTCGAGGAGAATGCATCCACCAGAACCTGGTGATTTTGACCAGCAGCAGTCCCACTAAAGATTAATCCGAAAAATAAAATGATCAATCGGCTTTTTAAAACTTCCATAACACTCCTCCAATTATACTGTTATTCAGGTATTTATTTGTTTCAACCAAGACTTCTATCTCCCCCTTATCTATTTCCCATGAATGCTCTCTTTGCTGTAACTGATACCTGAAAGTAAGTGAAAATCCTTTAGTGATATCAGGGATAATTATGTTTATTCCACTTCTTAATAGAATCGGATCCTGATTATTATATACAATATAGGCTGATTTTTCCGACCATCCGGCCATCCTCCCTGCTCCTGCATGAGCCTCAATCCACAAGTAACGGAATATCTTCATACCCGCCATTCCTTGCCAAACCCAACTGCCCTCATATTCATCCGTTTCCAGAGGGATCACCCAGTCGGAATGTGCTTGAAGATAAAGATTAAGATTCCCAAATGGATACCAGGTTATATCCAGTCCGGTTTGAGTGCCCGACTGATCCCCCAGGTTAAAATAGGAGGCATTAATACCAGCCTGTACAGTTTGGAACCGGTGTGATAAAGATCCTTCAAGCACAAAGTCCCTATAATTGAGCCAGCGGCGTGCAAACTGCGACTGTCCCATCATCATACCAGGACTGTATTCCATGTAATTATAATCTCCTTTAATAAAATGTCCTGCCAGACCCAAATACCAATTTGGGTGCAGAGTCCATTCTCCTCCCAGATACAATCCGGTTTGGGTGTTCTGATGGTCAAAATCAAAAATCTGCATTCCTACAGGAGACGGCACCGACAATTGCTGTAAGGCACTAAACTTCATGTAGTTCAAGCCTGCTCGCATAGTAAACCGTTCCCCAAAGTCGAGTTCCAGTCCTCCGGAAACATATAAATAATTCTTCAAAAGATAATGATCCACCAGAAACCCTTCTGGCTGAAAATTGATCAGACTGTCTAAATCCATAACAGCGACCTGACCACCCTCCAGGAACACACCTTTCAGGCTGGAATTACTGGAAACTCCAATTTTTTTTCGGGTGGCTGCCGGCATACTCTGAACAATCAGCCGTGCCTCCTGCTTCCGCCCCGACCAGAGTAGAGAGTAATATAAGTACTCCAGAGCAAGAGGATCAGATTCGCTAAACTTCAAGGCTTTGCGAAAATGCGGTATAGCTGATTGGTAATGCTTAATATTAAACTCCGCAATTCCCATCCGTATGCGTAGATAATAATAATCAATCCCCGAGTCCAGTCCTGCTTGTCCAAGGTCAATCAATTCCTTCCATTTTGCCTTTTCGTACAGTTGGTAGGTTCCCACATCAAGATCAGCAAATGTTATTTTTTCCTGAGCACTTGAGCTAAAAGAAATCAGGAAAAAAAATATCAATAAAGACTTCCTTATTTCCATTGTAATACTATTTCTCGATTTTTATACGATCCTTTCAAATTCACTAATCCATTCTTTCCAATACTGAATTCAAACTTCCAGAAAGGAGCAGACTGGTAAAAAGCTTTTCTGATAATGCTACTCTTAATAAGTATTTCAGTTGGATCCAATTCATCATCAACAGATGTGAAGCACAAGGAAAACTCCGATTGGAGAACCAGTGCAAAAGGAGCCATGATATCTTGCATGAGAGCTTTGGTTCCGCTAAAACTCTGATTAACAGGCAAGTTATCTTTAACTGTTAATCCAGGCATATAAATCAGAGGAAGCTTATACATAGCCAGATACAAAAATCTTAGAGGAGCTTTTTTCGACCCCGAATAATGAGTAAAAAAGAACACCTGTGTGTCATGCTTGAAATATGCCCTGCTATGATGTTTCTTACAATAGAGGTAGGTCTCATTAAAAGGAGTTGATCTTACTTCAAATTCCAGCTCTTCAGTACTTCCGTTATCAGCAAAAGTGTAACTAAATCGTTGGCCCGGAACCCAGGTCATAGCTGAGGTTAGCAGAGGATTAATTTCCAGTGCCGACAGCTCATCACCCTCTTTGGGAATTGAAAAAGTTTCAAAGCTTTTCTTTTTACCCTTCTTGACAATAAAATAGCTTAGGGGATATTCCATTGTTGCAGACCCAATATGCGGGGTCGCCTGAATCTGGAAATGAAGATGAGGCTCAGGCGACCTGCCCGAATTACCGCATTCACCGATAGCTTGTCCACGATATACATATGCTCCTTTTTGCACTAAGATACTACCAGGTTTCAGGTGGGATAACTTGGAGAAAACATGATCTTCATGACGAATAACGATGGTATTGCCCCAATTACTTCGGAGATTCATCTCTCCAAGCTCATTATCTGGAATTCCTTCTACCACCTCTTCAACAATGCCCGTGGCAGGAGCCAGCACAGGCTTTCCGTAACAATAGTAATCATTGGGCTTGGCGGCACCCTCCTTTGACTGATTCCCACGAGAATCAACCATTACAAAATCCCAGGCATGACGCCAATCATCACGGTGGGTATGAATACCGGAATGCCCCTGACTCACCTTCCAATAACCCCAAAATGGCAGTATGAAATGAATGGAGGTTTGTGGTGCAAAACGATGTTGATAATTCTGGTAAGCATATAGATTTTTCTCTGGTGAATTCTGCTGAACCACTACCTCCTGCAAGCCAGTTCCTGCTTTTGTCCTCCACTTAAGTACATACAGAAAAAGGATCACCACCATGTTAAATGGCAAAGCATATACAGATAGATCCCATGTAGTGAAAAGAGCACCTGCTGCAACCGTAAGAATAACAACCAGAGGTATCAATACCGCTGACCAAACAAATGACCTTAGCGATGGGATAAGGTAAAACCCTCCAATAGCTATCGCAGATAAAATATAATTAAACCCGATATATAGATAATCCAGACTAGAAATTTCCAGTCCAATGAGTTGATAAAACAGATATGCACTGAAAAAGCCCAGCAGAGAAAGTATAAAAGCTATTCGTGAGTATACTAAAAGGCCTACTGCAATAAGCACACCCGCCAGTACAGAATATTGAAAAAAGATTGCTCCAACAGAAAGAAAATATGTTCGCCAGGCCGGGAGTAGGGGCAAATGATCAAACCAATCATGGAGATTTACCCAACCAAAACCTCCTATCTGATAAAGCTGATTAAGAGTATAAACCCCATAATCGCTACTCTCCAACGAGGTGAATTGTCTGGTAGCCAAAATAACCAACCATAATCCAATCATGAAAGGAAGACTGAGGTAAGGTAGTCCATACTTGATAAGGATCCCCCGTGTAGCAATAGTAACCAATACCACCAAAAGACTAGTAAGAGCAACAACTAGCCAAAGAACCCATCCCGGTTCAAAAAACATTCCCAAAGGAAGAGTCGCCAACAAAACATTGTAACTGTAAATACCCTTCCTTACACCCTGAGGATCAATATCTAACAGCCTAACTATCAGGATAGACAGAATAACACCAATTAAACCTGACAGCCCACTTACCGGTACAAGGAAACTAATAATTATTAGCAATACACCAAAAACCGGGTGATCAGAAAAGAACACCTGTGAATAGGAATTCCTGACTCCTGTAATGAAGCTCAAGGCTTGTTCTTTGTTTTTGGTCCAAGCTGTCATTTTATTCTTTTCGCTTCAAATAATCGGGAACGATTTCGGCTCTTTTCAGATCATCCATGCCTTCTTTTTGACGAATGATGTGTGTCTTACCTTCCAGATCCATCATTACCACATTTGGCCTGTAGGTTATAAATTGCATCCATTGTGTCATATTGTATGCGCCAACCCTCGGAAGAACAATCGGATCTCCCTTTTTAAGTAAAGGAAAGGAAAGGTTTTGCCTGATCACATCAATATTCATACAGAGGGGACCATATAAAGTTGTTTCCTCAGAATTATCAGATGTTTCACAACCCGGATGAACCTCATGATCATACCAGAAAGAAGTGAAAAGAATATTAACACCAAAATCTAACACCGTTGCACGTCGTCCATCTGTTAATCGCTTGGTGGCCAAAACAGAGCCAAGCAAGTATCCTGCATCGTCAATCATTGCCCTCCCTGTTTCCAAAATAAGTACAGGGAGCTCATCTTGCTGAAAACCCGAACTCATGATAGCATAACTTATAGCATCGGCATATTCATTGAATCCCGGATTGGTATCCGTAGCTGAATGATAGGCTCCCTTCAGAGTATTCATGGAAGTAAATCCACCTCCCATATCAATATATTTCACCTTATTCCCAAGATTCTTATCCGCTCTGAGTGCTAATTCAGACAATTTCTTTGCTGCCATAGCATAGGCCTGAACACTCATCACATAGGTCCCGATATGAGTGTGAAGTCCTACTAATTCCAGAAACTCCTGCCCTGCAATTTTTTTAAGAGCTTCCCAGGCTTCACCGTTCTCATAATTAAAACCAAAACGATCCCATTTCGGAAATATTCCTGTATCCATGTTTATCCTGATGGCCACTTTTGCCTTCATCCTGAGTTCATTAGTCAGATCAATAAGAGTAAACATTTCATCAAAATGGTCGAGGTGTATATATGCGCCATCTCTGACAGCCATTTTCAGGTCATCACGACTTTTATCCGGGCCATTGAAAATTATCTGTTTGCCTGGAACACCGTTCTCCTTAGCCTTGTTATATTCAAAACCTGAAACCACTTCCGCCCAGGATCCCTCGTCATGAAAAACACGACAAACGGCATCCAAATAATTGGTTTTATA
>CAYXQX010000316.1:0-5207 GCA_964467485.1 uncultured Porphyromonadaceae bacterium
AAAATATCAGATGTTTTCCTTTTTGCCTGAGCATCAGGATTACCAAGTTCAATATTTACCTTTAAAGTATTGTCGAGTTTTACTTCATTGTCATCATTCAGCTGTACGTGTTCCGGCTGTGGTATTAGCCTCTTCAGCAAAATATTGTTCGACTTGTCTTCAGAAACCTCTGTGCTATTAAGTTCGCCATAACCATTAGCAGGATCCGTGATTTCCGCTAGCCGGAATGCGCTAAGTGCACTACCGGCTCCTGCCACAGCCATACCTGATATAAAATTACGCCGCGAAAATCTTGAATTACTTTTCATTTTAATTTTCCAGATGAAACATAGCACTAGCTGGTATTTCTTGTTCTTCAATACCCGGCCCTTTCCAGCTAACAATATTAGATTTCTTTGCTCCTAACTGGAAATATTTCTCGTCAATTTTATATTTCCCTTTTCGTAAGGCAATGGTTTTAAATCCACCGTGCAAAAATTCTTTTCCGTCTAAATACAAGGTGCATCTGTCGTTTACTTTTATTGAGATAGTATAAACCCCGTCTCTGGGAATATCTAAGAATCCAGACCAGATATATCCAATATAATCTTCTCGTTTACGTTGTTCGATAGTAAGATTCGGAATAATACCTGTTTCGATTGGGGTTAATTTATCCAAATCGTTTACTTCCATTACATGCGCATGATAATACTTATAATTCAGGCCTTTCTTAAAAATGCCACTTCCTTCGTAATTTTTAAAACCTTCAAACTCCAGTTTATTCACTTTTATTGAAACAGGTACACTTGGTAACACACCAGCTTTATAAGCCACAAACCTAAGATTTGTACTTTTATTCAAAACAACTGGCGAAGTGTAAGCTAAAGTCTGTTCGGTTGGCCGACTTCCATCAATGGTATAATATATTTTAGCTTCTTTATCGTCACATTTTAAAGTTACCGTAGTTTTATCTAAAAAGTATTCATCACTTGTAACTGCATAAGGAAGAACGGTTGCGACTTCATAGTTTTCACTTTTTGGACGATCATCTTTTACCGCTCCAAAGTCTTTATTGGGTAAAGATCCCATTTCAAAATACAAGTCGGAACCTTTCAAAATATCGTCGTGTGTAAACCATGATTTTGTATATTGAATTCCGTTCAGTTTAACCGATTGAATGTATTTATTTTCAGCAGAAACATTATTTGCAACAACCGTAAAATCTTTTCCATTCTCAAGATGAAGGATTACTTTGTCAAAAATCGGACTTCCAAATTCATAATTTGGTGTCCCCGGACAAACCTGATAAAATCCCATAGCGCTAAGAACATACCAAGCCGACATTTGCCCGCAATCTTCGTTTCCACTTAAACCGTTAGGCTGATCGTCATACAATGTATCCAGAATTTGTCTGACGATTGCTTGTGTTTTCCAAGGAGCGCCTGCATAATTATACAAGTATGCCATGTGGTGACTGGGTTCATTTCCATGTGCGTACTGACCAATCAAACCAGTAGCATCAATGGCATTTTCATCGTGTTTGGATTCTTTGGTAAAAAGTGTATCCATCCAAGCGATAAACTTTTCATCACCACCAATAAGGTCAATCAATCCATTTACATCATGCGGAGCAAACATGCTGTATTGAAATGAGTTTCCTTCCACAAAATGTCCGCTTCCCTCTGAGGGATCAAAAGGTGAAACCCATTTTCTTTCAGAAGTTTTTGGCCGCATAAAGCCGGTTGACGGATCAAACATATTTTTATAAAACTGCGCCCTGTATATGTAATTCTGAAAATCTTCTTCTTTATTAAGTTGTTTTGCCATTTGAGCCACACTCCAATCGTTGTAGGAATATTCCATCACCATTGAAACAGAACCACCGACTTTATCGGCTGGTATAAATCCCAAATTGCTGTAGTACCCCATATTCCTCACACGCTTTTCCATGGCTTCGAAAGCAAGTTCCGAATCAAAATCACGAATTCCCTTCACATAAGCATCCAGAATTACGGAATGCGTATGATATCCTATCATTACACCGGTATAATTTCCGGCCAGTTCCCACTGCGGCAGTCTGCCACCAATACGGTACATTTCAAGAAACGTTTTTACCCATTCGTTGTAACGGACAGGATCAATGATAGAGTAAAGTGGCATATTGGCGCGGAAAGTATCCCACAAAGAAAACACCGTGTAATTATCAAATCCTTCTGCTTTGTGAATCTTGTGATCTACTCCACGATATCGGCGATCTACATCCATAAAAATATTAGGTGCAATTGCAGTGTGATATAAACCAGAGTAAAAAATTCGACGTTGCTTTTCAGTTCCCCCTTTCACTTCAATTTTCGATAAAAAAGTATTCCAATCCTTTTTTGCATTGTTTACAATTTTCTCAAAATTCCAATCCTGATTTTCTGTTTCCAGGTTCCTTTTAGCTCCTTCAAAATCCACTGCTGAAATCCCAACCTTAACCGAAATTTTCTCGTTTTCTTTTGTATTGAACTGTACAAAAGCCCTGATATTTTTACCTTCAGCTTTATTTATTTCATCAACCAACGTATCATTAATTGCAATTCCGTAAGAACGAAACGGTTTTGAAAATTTTGCATAGAAATAAACATACTGCTCTTTTGCCCAGCGTCGTGATTTGCGAAGTCCCTTAATTTCAGTATCGCTGATAATCTCAATGTTAGATTCCAGTACATGGTCACGATTTTTTAAATCAATAATGATATTCGAGCTTTTTGATTCAGGAAAAGTATAACGTTGCAAGCTTGATCGTGTAGTCGCAGTCATTTCTGCTGTTACATTATAATCGTCCAACAAAACACTGTAATAACCGGGAGAAGCTTTTTCATTATCATGACTAAATGCGGAACGATATCCCGTTTTCGAATTATTTTCGTCACCGGGTACTATCTGGATTTCACCAACGGTTGGCATAAAAAGCACATCGCAATATTCAGGAGCACCCGTTCCGCTCAAATGCGTTTGACTGAAACCCATAATGGTTTTATCAGAATAATGATATCCCGAGGATCCATCCCAATTTTCCCAGCGCGTGTCGGGACTAATTTGGACCGTTCCAAACGGGACAGTTGCTCCGGTTCCAATCATCGGATCTACAAGCAATGTATAATCAGTTTTATTGTTTTTTACAGAACATGCCGAAACTACTATTGTCAGCATTAAAAGTATTGTTTTTGATATTTTCATTATTTTGAATTAGTGATTGTTGATTTCTTTTCCAGAAGAATATTTAATTATTTAAAGCTACTCTTTTTTTCATAAAAAATTGCTGCAATTCTTTTTTGTTGCGCATTTCCATCTTCAGCGTACTTCTTCATTCGCGTAACAAAACCATTATACATGGTCAAAGCAGCTTGCTCATAAAAGGCATTTATTCCTTCTTCCCTCTCAGGAGTTATCGCACGGTAATAACCATCTCCAGTATCTACAAAAGGTCGAACACCACAACTAACACATGAATTTATTGCTTCGTTTAAGAACGCTAAATCAGAAACAGTGCTTGATTCATTTTCCAGATTTGATTGCATTTCTGAAAGTATCCGATACGGTTTTTGAACTGATTCAGGCAATTCCACAGAATCCTTAGTTTCTATTTTTTCTGTCTGGAGAAATTCTGGAACCAATGGATAAACCACCGTTGTTCCTACTGAAGGCCAACCTCCTTCAGTAATAATTTCAATTTTTGAAACTGCGGGAAGATCGTCGTAAATTAAAACCAATTCTTTGGAAGAAACAGATGGAACTGATTTCCCGTTAACAGTTATCGATTTAATATTTGGCCCTTCATTTATACATGAAAGATAAAGTTTCTTTTCGCCAAAGCGGATAGGTTGTTTCTGAGTATATTCTGTTATTGTTTCTGGAATACGTGGCCTAAGAATCAACCTGTCAGAACGATAATCATAATCGAACAGACCACGAATTGTTGCAGCCGGAATGGCAAAATTATCAACCATAACAGAGACCCCACCTACACGAAATTTACCTAAATCGGACCAGGGATTGTGTGTATTTTCACCCTGCTGTGACCAAGGTGCATCCATTCGGAAATCTTTTGCCCATTTCATCGCACGGGTTGCTGAACGTCGAATATCCTCAAATTTTCCAAGTCGATAATACATTAAGATTGCCCGACCTTCAACGGTTCCCCAAACGCCACCATTTACCCAATCGCCGAACTTCCAGAAACCTTCAAACCCTTTTCCTGAAGTTCTTCCCCAAGCTCCATAGGTATCATCTAAACCCGGAGCATTAGTTAACAAAAAATCGAAAGGCCGAATAGCGGGAAATGATTCAATTTGATTGTAAATATTTTTAGAAGTTTGTGTATCAGCAACACGAAGGGCAACCGCATCGGCATTGGCAACTCCTTCCAGATAGCCAAATTGTCTTTGTCCCAAAACTCCATGTTTCGTCCCATCCGGTTCAAGCGACTTTACAAAATATCCTTCATTGGTCATCAAAAGAGAAAGTGATTCACGCGTAATTTTTCTCCTGTGTTCATATTCTTTCAATTTTTTTGAATCACTTGTCATTTTATACAACTCAACCATCCGGTCTAGGGCAGCCAGATAAGTAATTGAAAGACCTGCAAGGTATCCTTTGCCAAAAGTTCCATCCGGTAATTTTACACCTCCGTAACTCGGAGCAAGGAGATTACATGCCGGTCCAACTAAAAATAAATTGTTAATTGGATCGCGCGTTCTTTCAATAAAATTACAGGCTCTTTCCATTTTGGGGAGGTAATGCAACAATGCCTCTTTATCACGGTTAGTCAAAAGGATTTCGGACTGCATTACCAGACAAGCCGCAGTGGCTTCATAAAACCAGTCGTGCACTTTTACATCATTATCGCCCTGTTTGTAAACAATTTTGCCGGGAGCAGCAACATCACCTAGGCCGCCGTCTGGCGCCACCAATTCTGAAACCTTGTTCGGAGTTCCATCTCCCCAAAGTCCTTTTCGAACTCCGTCGCCCTGATTATCCCAGAATAAATCCCATGAATTTTGCAGAATTGAAAACCAGGGTTCCTCTAAAAACGGGGTTGCAGCGTATGAAAAGCCGTAGCTGTTTTGAATCCACCAAGCTCCCCAACCTGCCCCTTCGGTAAAAGTATCCCATTCGCCATTATAAATCATCGTAATATTTATATCCATCAATATAAAAGGCATATTTATCCATATAAATATTTT
>CAYXQX010000317.1:0-5198 GCA_964467485.1 uncultured Porphyromonadaceae bacterium
AAAACAATGGAAATATCATCAAGCTTTTCCTGAAATACAGAAGAGATCTGATCAACAATTAATTGTTCTTCTTCAGAGATCTTTTTCTGAGTAAGCTCTTTAAAATTTGAAATATTATTTATACTAAAATAGGTCAGGATACCTCCTGATACAGTCAAGGTGATGATAAAAACTAAAGTAAGTCGCGGAATTGTTCTTATTCTTCTCATTCGCCTTAGTTCTGTTTGACATTTGGATCCTTATTTGGCAGGAAATTTTCCACCTTCCATATTTCTACCCCTTGATTAAGGGTAATAATAACTATTTTTTGTCCATCCGGATGGATACTTAAACTGGATATTGGGAATCTCGATTGCCAAACTTCTTTTGGATTTTCTCCATCAGCAGAAACCCGCCACACAACCGAGGCATCTTCACCCTTATTCTCTGTAAAGAAGATATAACTCCCATCTGGCGACCATACAGCGCCATTACCATTGCTTGGGCCAGAAGTAGTTGTAACGACTTTATTTAATGGAATTAGTTTGCCTCCCGTGATTGGTATAATAGACGTTTGCTTCTCATTACAAAAAAGCAAATTTTCCCCATCGGGTGAAAGATCAAGCGTATAATTATTGCTTTTTAGACTTTTGTTTTCTAAGATAATTTTCTCTTGTCCTGCCACTAATGCCCGGTTAATAAGCTGACCTTTTTTTAAGTAATAAATACTTTTCTGATCGTTATTTCCCTGGGCTAACATTTGTGCGACTTTTAATCCAATTTCCCAATCGTTTCGCCGATAATCAGAAAAAGAAAGTATTTCGGCCACTTCTCCTGATTGAACATCAATTGTATACATTCCACCGGAATAATCTTTTTCTGATTCTCTTTGTTCATCATTCCCCAGTATTAAGAGCTTCTTACTATCCTGTAGCCAAAGCATATGCCTGGCATTAAATCTATCGGATAACATTCGTTCTTCACCTGTTGCTGCATCAATTATAAATATTGGCCTGCCATTCCTAATCTCTTTCATTAAAGCCAGTGACTTGCCATCAGGTGACCATTTTGCATCGCGGATTGAACCTAATAGCGGCTTGGTTAACTCACTTTTGAGCTCTCCATTTTTTTGATCAAAAGATGAAATGAATCCATCAAATTTCCGTGTCAAAAGCGAATAATAAAATGTTCCGTTTTTAGTAAAGCCCATTTGAGAAGCATTCACACCTATCTCTGCTAATACTCTCCAGGGTTCTCCTGCAATTTTACCGTTTTCAACATCTACAATCCATGCATCCCAGGTTCCTGATCGATTGCTTTTAAAAAGTAGTTGATTTTTATCAGGAAACCAGCCAAGAATCTCATCATCAGCAGGATGTTCAAACAGTTTAGTTTCATTTTTACCATCTGTAGAAATCAAATAAATATCAGTATTAGCAATTTTACCATTTTTGATATTTGGGTAATGGTATGCTATAAACTGATTGTCGTGCGAAACACTCAATTGTAGCCAATAAAACATATCAAATGTTTTTAATACCTGAACCTCTCCATCAGAAACAGAAATGGCTAATATCCTACATTGTCCCGTTTTGTTCAAATAACTTTTAGCATAAACTGTTTTCCCATCAGGCGACCAAGCACATGGATAAACATCTTCACCTTTGTTGGCATAAAGTACTTTGGGCTGAGGATTATCTACATTAACAAGTCTGATTTCAAAGTTATTTTTATACCAGCCATAGGCAATCTGTTTGCTGTTCGGGGAAACTACAGAACCCATATAAAATTGTACTAGTTCGTACCACTTAGCATTGGTTAAAAGACGTGTTTTACCGGTTAAAATTTCATGAATTGCCAAATTATCTTTTTCTCCTGAATAGGTTAGAAACTTTCCATCAGGAGACACAGCATGGCCATCATAATAAACATTATCTAACTTTACTTTTTGTAAGGTCATCCTTTTAGGAGTGACCTCTTTTTCTTTAATTTGTGCCAGATTTTCAAGTGGTAGGAAATTTTCCAAAAACCAGAATTCAGCTTCTCCTCCTTTCATTCCTCCAAAAACAAATCGTTCTCCATCGGGCGACCAGTCGAGGTGGAAAATACCGACATCTACCAGACCGGTTTCGATATTTTCAATACTTCCGTCATCTATATCCATAACTTTTATGACATTACTATCTTCGTCGTTAAAAGCTATCCGCTTACTGTCAGGAGACCACACTAATTCAGTGTTAATAGTAATAATAGTGTTTGGGAAGTCTAAAGTTGTCTTGATATTTCTACTTCTAACATCTATTATTTTGATTACTGGAACTTGTGGTTCTTCTTTTTCTACTGCCAAATAAGCAATCATTTTCCCATCCGGAGACCAAATCATATTATTTGCAAAATCGTAGGGATTTGGATCCAGTAATTCCGGTTCTCCACCATTTGAATCAACTATATAAATACGAGAATCGCCAAAGAAATCCATTTTCCCTTTGATTAATTCTGTCTGAATAAAGGCTATTTTTTTTCCATCGGCTGACCAACACGGACTCTTATCAGCAAAGTTTCCTGGTGTATTAGTAACTTGGATGGCATCCTCGCCATCGACAGAAACTTTCCATATTTTAGATGTTGGCCAATGTACATTAATGGAATTAGTATCTGCTGGAGTCCAGGTAGATGTAACAATCCATTTTCCATCGGGAGACACCCTGTTTCCACTTTGAAATGAAAATTGTTTAATGCTTTCTCCCTTAATTTTAGTTTTAAGTGGTTTACCTTTTCCGCCTGATGCTGATACAGAAGCCAGAAATCGCCTGTAACTTCTCCTTTCTCCTTCTTCAGGTGTTGCAACATAATAGATTTGTTCACCATTTCTCGACCATCTTGGCTGCACCGCATAGCAGTTGTGTAATATTTTTGCTGCCTGTCCGCCATTTGCAGGCAAAGTGTATAAACCAAATTCCTGCTTTGAAGTTATCAGTGCACCAATTTTATTATCGGGTGTCCAACCGGCAAGCAATTTTACTCCATCTGTTCCTTCAGGTGCATCAATACTAATTACTTTTTCGGAGCTAACTCCGTTTTCTGAAAAGGGAACAATATATATTTGGTTACCACCAGATCTATCAAGGTATGCAATCATTTTCCCATCAGGCGACCAGACCGGGCTTGAGGCCTTACCAGCATCTGCCAGTTCATGCGGAGTACCTCCAGTAGCCCTTACTACCCATAATCCTAAATCACCTTCACCAATTCCTATATTTTTATCTTTTACAAATGCTATATATTTCCCGTCAGGTGAAAAAATAGGTTCACGGGCTTCCATTTCAACAAGTTGCCTGGGAACAATATTATCAACCGACGTTGAAAAAATGTGTTGTTTATTCTTTTCTATCGAAGAAAAAGCAATATTTTTTCCTTCAGGAGATAAACCTATTTGATAATTTACAACACGACCGGAACGGTAATTTTCAATTACTTTATTTGGTGTACCGCCACTGGATGGCACAATATAAATACTTTGGTTTTCAGTCAATTCACCTTTTTCGTTATTTTTCGGAAGGTCATTAAATGCTATCCATTTCCCATCTTTTGACCAATCAAGCCCTGACCACTCAACCTCAATATCTCCGGTATTTAATTCAACCGGTGTTCCAGGAATATCTGGACCTAGATTTCCTGACAACGGTATTTTCCATAATTTTTTATCCGAAACCAAAGCGAGGTCTTTCCCGTTGGGAGATAATGCAACCGACCCTGAAAGTTGGGTCGGGATTTTAATTTTGGTAAATTTCGGCACCAAAGGAGTACTCGAAACTTTCTCTGCAATATACATCAACCTCGAAAGCCTCTCCCTGGCAATGGCAACTTCACTTTTCTGATTAGGGAAATTATTGACCAAACGTTGATAAGTTTTGGTCGCTTCATTCCTCCCTTGTTTCTCATAACACTGTCCGGCACGCAGGAGTGCTTTCGCCTTCAATGACTCCTCTGCATCCTCGTTTTCTGCAATTTTCAAGTAAATATCGATGGCCTCATTCAATTTCCCTTCTCCTTCTTCTTTGATCATTCCTTTCTGGAAAAGCTGTTCGGAACTTTGAGAAAATGAAGGTGTTACAATCCCTAAACTCAATGCACTGAAAAGTAGAATAGTAGTAAAAATGGTTTTCATTTTAGTTTCCTCCGATTTTAGAATTTATCTTCTTCGGCTAAACTATTTCATTAAAAGTGACTCTGTGTCATATCATTGTATAAGTTACGTAAAATTATGTCATGACTCCAATTTCATAATATGTAAAATTATAGTCATGGTTCTGTCAATGATTCGATTAAGAACTGTTGCGAATACGCGAAGCAGGTTTTTTTATTTAAACTCCAACCATCCGAAAAACTCAGGAAGATGAAACTTGGGCTGAGGAAAATCAACAGGTGCCCAGGTTAGCCAATGAGGATGAGATGTTTTGTCGCCGCATTTATAAAAATTTGCCCTCCACTTAACTCCCGGACCTGGTTGTTCATAAGGTAAGTAGTTTAAAAGAATAGAATGAGGTAGCTTGTACTCCAGGTACCAGGTTAATGGTCCTGCATGCTCATTGTCATATTCCGGGGCCAGAGAGGATTTGATTTCAATACCCTGATTGTCATTCTTGCTAACGAATCCATCATCATTGGCAATCTGATTGTGGTATTCCATTAAAAAAGTACCTATGCAATTGGTTTCAAGATTAAAATATCCTGATTCAGTACTCGGCCCGGGTGTGAAAAAGAATTCTACGCAGCTGTCTTCCCAAACCTTACCATTAGTCTCCTTGGCTATTGCTCGTACGTACGTGTCCTCAACTTTGAAAATTACATATATATTATCCTTGTCATATCGCATTTTCATCTCAACGGCCGGGAAATGGTCGGGACGATCTCCCATGAAATTCTCCAGTTTAACTGATTTAGTGGTCTTCCATATTGATTTGTTCCAATCGGCATTTATTACCATTGCCTGATCACAGGCTAATACTTCATAGTTATGCTTCATCTGATCTTGATTTTTATCGATTATGGGATGTGAAAAAGCAGTTAGGCAAATAATTGCCAGGAAGTAAAGTGCTGTTTTAAAACTGCTTAATAAATTTCTCGTAATTTTTTTCATGATTTACAATAATAGTGATTTTCATTGGGGAATAAATAACAAAATAAATCGGCGTAGTGGTCGTTTTTAATTGAAAGTC
>CAYXQX010000318.1:0-5192 GCA_964467485.1 uncultured Porphyromonadaceae bacterium
CGCGCCCCAGCACATCAATTATTTCCATAATGGTCTCATTG
Source organism: uncultured Porphyromonadaceae bacterium (assembly GCA_964467485.1). GTDB lineage: Bacteria > Bacteroidota > Bacteroidia > Bacteroidales > UBA12481 > JAUVKA01. The sequence goes on from CAYXQX010000318.1 coordinate 42, forward strand.
GAATACAGGACTGTTAATTTCCCTTCCCTCAAGGCAAGTAACACCTCCCCTGTAGTTCCTTGAGGTCGGATCAACCCACTCACCAAAACACCTGTGTCAATTACAACTCGCATCAATTATTCCTATCGAGCCGCTTTGATATCGGCAACTATCTCTTCTTCGCTGTACTCGGCGTTAAGTTTTCCCAATCGATCCCTAACCTGATCGAAGCGCGCCAAAACATCACTTTCCTTCATCTCCTGTAAACGCAAATAATCTTCATACGGTATTAGCGCTGCTTCAGGTCGCGATCCGCGGGTCAAAATGATGGGCGTGTTTTGCTTTGCTACCTGATCAAAGAATTTTCGGAACCGGCGCTGCAGTTCGGTCACACCAACGATTCTTTGTTGCATACGGCCCTCCCTTTATATATATCATAATACTTGTTTTGCTGTGTTTCTCAGTACATATTATAGCACATATTACGTAAATCCAAATATACGCAAGTATTACAAAGGGCAAGGAGATTACCTGTCGCAGCCTAAAAGCCAGGCTGCTTCCCAGACATAAACTTTCTCCTCTTATGCGATTTCTTGGGCGGGTTTATCTGGCTATAGTATAGTTATAATCAGATATCAGGAATGGATTCCTGATATGCGCCAATATTCGACATATTCGGGAATTCACGATTCCGGATACTAACTAGTTAGGTTGCTCGGTCAATCTAGCCTTTTACAAGTAGAAAGGAGATTCAAAATGGAATTTAATGGAAAAACAATCGGAATAGGCCTTGTCGCTGGCATAACTATTGGGACTGTAATTGGATCTGTGACTGGTAATATGGGCATCTGGATCGCCATGGGAGTCACATTTGGGATAGTATTTGGGGTAGGAATTGGTACGGTTCTAGCAAGCCAAGCAGCTGAAGACAGTGGTGACAATCAACCGGATAATCTGCTGAGCGACAGCTCCGAAGAGTAGCTGCAGCGACACGCCTAACGAATTCACGGCATCATCAATTCGCTGGAGAGGGCCGGGGATTCGGCGGTAAAAGAATCGAGATGCAGACTTCTGGAAAAGCCGGTGAGGAGCGATCCATGCCGCTCTGCTAACGGCTGTTGTGTAGCCCGGAGAGTTCTATTGATGTGAATTTTCTGGTTACGGCCGTGGAAAGTGAAGTAGGCAAAACCCACCTCACGAAACACGAAAACCAGAACGCCACCTAACATTGCTTCCACGCCGACCTGCAAGCCTGGGGCTTTTTCACCCGATAAGTTTGTGGTGAGCACAGGTATTGTGCCAGTCCAGGCTTTGGTTTTTGCTCGCAGGCGGGTGAAGCTGACGTTAGCCTTGCGTAAACAGAAACCTTGCCCTTACTCCATGCTTTCGATAACAACATTTATCTCAAGCATTAATAAACTTGTGGATATTGTTTTATTTATTGACCAGATATAGTCTTATTTGAAGAATTCTTTTCTTCGTGGAAATCATCAATGATCGTGATTTCATTATCTGTAAGCTCGTATAAGTCATTTACGAGTGATTCAACCTGTTGGTTGGTAGACCTAATTTGACGGTTATATAGTTTTTTATCGGCGGGGACAGTCGCAATGATTAGTTTTTGGTTCAGTTCCAATATCAGATCAACCAGGGCGACAATTTTTCCATAGCTGGAGACATCGGCAGGATCGTTAAAATTGATGATACGTATGGGAAGTTGTTCAATAAAGCGTTTCCCGTAAGACCAATAACCTCCTCGGAAAGGACTACTTACATTTTGTAAATAGAAATCCAACAATCGTGAACTTAAGACGGCCTGCAAATAGTGAAGTGAGTGAGGATTATCTGGCTCACTCCAACGAATGCCATAGTATGGGCCATTCCCGCCTCCGGTAAAATAGAGTCCCCTGTCATCGAATGAATACCTACCATACAGAGAGATGACCTGAGTAATCAACTTTGGCTCTTCCATCTTTGTCAAATTTTGTGATCGGCCAAGGGCATACCACTTTGAATGGTTCCATTTACCTCTCTCACGCCCACGTAGAATATCGCCCTTGTTTTTAAGGTAATCCCATGTTCTCGGAAATTTCTCAATCATCTCTTTCTTAGAAATTAGAATTGCCTTATTTCCGATCAAGTTATATGGGAAAATTATCCTATGTTGCCATTTAGGAATACTGAAAGAGGAAACTGTATTACCCTTGATAAACACTTTGAGGATTTCTCTTTCCAATAAGAATTCTTCATCATTAGCATCAATAACTCTAACTAATGAACCTTCATCATTTCCAATCTGCTTTAACAAGAAGACTTGATCTGCTCCAGTAACAAGACCTTGGAATATACTCGCCACGTCTCCCAGTTTCACTTGCATATTTCTTAACCGTTCGAAGGTGGGCGCACAAGGACCAACAACAATATTCCATTCATCTCCTCCCAAACTATCAGTTAAAACCTCGCCTTCATCAGCATCCCTATTTACCCGCCAAGCGTTCAAATCATGCGCTTTTCCATAATGGAAATACTTGTTCTCTTTTTTATCTAGAAAGAGAAGGCATGTGTAGGTAGTAGCTCCTTGAAAGACTTGTTGATCTCCAAAATGTATGACGTGGGATAAGTGCCTACCATTAGAGATCAATTCTCGAAGGTGCTGACCATATTTTGCCTGGAAGAATTTGTGAGGTAGGATAAAGCCCATACGCCCGTGTTGGTTGAGTAGTTCCAGTGCACGCTCGACAAAGACGACATAGATATCATAATTTCCCTTGCGAGCAGCCTTATAGCGATGTTTATAAAACTCCACCTCTGTAGAAGCCCACTCTTTCATCGTCTGGATGCGTATATAAGGAGGATTTCCTATAACAATATCAAAACCACCCATGTCCATAATTAAGGGGAATTCTGAATGCCAATCAAACGGATTGACGCGACGGAGTTCAACTTCATCGGGCAATAATTGTGAATTAAAGAATTTGGGGCTAATGAGTGAATTGCCACATTTGATGTTTTTTCCAAGATCTGGTAAAGCTCGTTCTTGCCATAACCGTATCTGTTGACCGAGAGATTCTTCATTTTCTCCTTCAAGAACCTTTAACAAAAGACTTAATTTAGTAACCTCAACGGCTTGTCGGTCAATATCAACGCCGTGTATATTATTGAGAAGAATTTGTTTTTTCTTTGATGTTGTCAAGCGCCAGTCACCATTCTGATCCTGGAATATTGTTGGAGTCTTCTTCTTAGCATGTTTTTCAGGATCGTTTGAAATATACCATTGAAGAATGTAGTTTAATATGTTTTGATACGCACCTAACAAGAATGATCCGGATCCACACGCGGGGTCGAGAATTCGTAGTTTACTAACTTGACTTGGTGTTTTTCCTTCAATTAATCTACCAACAGTTTGCTCAACAATATAATCTACAATGTAGGTTGGTGTGTAAAAAACTCCACCGGCTTTTTTTACTTCAGGTTTTTCTTCTATCTTAGCCCTATGACCAGGCGTTAAACGTATAAGTTTACCCAAAAATTGCTCATATACATGCCCAAGAATATCAGCAGGGAGTACTGAAAATTCATATGGGGAATTAGGGTAATAGAGATTAGTGAGAATTGGCTTAATGACCTTATCGTCAATTTCTAGGGATTCTGTTAGTGTATCGGATTGAAAGTCAAATAGACCGGCATTATACTTATCGTCAGCCTGTTTATATAGACCTTGAATCTGTTTATATATATCAGGTCTATTCGTGAGTTCTAAAAGACGGCCGTATTCTTCAATACCTCGATCTTCTGAAATTCTAAGAAAGATAATTCGGTCAATATTTTTTTGAACTGCAAAATTTAATTCGTGGACAGAAATATTGGGATTTCTAAGGGCTATATTCCGAGCTAGTGTATCTCGCCAGCTTTCAATTTCCTTCAGAAATTGGGAGTCCACATCACTCGTTCCGCGCTTTTTCTTTGTCTCCTGGGCAAATCTGTCAAACGATCCTTTTAGGACAGATTCTTTTGCGAATATGTTGAATATCTCATCCCATCGATCAATGTAATCTTTGTAGGAAAAATAAAGAACTCGTGCAACGCTTGCGCTATCATTATGTTTTGGAAGAATTCGACAATCATATACAGCGAACTCCTCAAAATCAGTGAGGATGCTTAATGGTAATTTTGCGTTCCAAGCATATCGCCGGACTTGGTAAGCTGGACCAATATCTTCCTTCAATTGAACAGAAGGTTTTTTTGCCTCTAGGAAAAACTTTGGAACTCCCCCTACTCGAAATGAATAATCAGGTGCCTTTGCTTTCCCACTAATTGTAATCGCAGCTTCATGAATAACATCTTTATAAATATCTGAGTAACCTTCAACATTACGAACATCCCACCCCAGAGCTTCAAAGAATGGATCAATAAACTCAACTCGAACACGGGTTTCTTTGTAGTCATCCCGTTTGTAGGTATCAAAATTACGTCCAAAGCGTTCGACGAGATTAATTATTACTGATGGTATATCCATTGTTGATTCCTGAGTAGCGTCCATTTGATTGTTATTATGATCTACTAGATTTTATGGTTGCGATAAGGACTCTTATCACAACCTAGTTAATATTATACAGATAAAGGGGATCGAAAACTGGCGGATAACGGCTTGTTCTCCCTTTCCCTTCTCCTAAGACACTCCTTTTTGATCTCTTGCCATAACCCAGTTTGGTTATTTAAAGAAGTAAAGCAAAAAGCCGGGCGGACCAGGCCAGCAAAAAACCAAACGGGGTTGGTAATAAACACTTTGTTGCCTATACGCAATTTATAACACTGGCCAGAACTATTCTGGAATAAACAACCGGTAACACCATACCCAACCAGACGAACTCCAGCCTCCGATCGTTTCCCCGGTAACAAAACACCATTCCCCCTGCTCTACCACACCTTCAAGAGTTACTTCCGTTCCAACCGCGATATCCCCGATCCAGGTCCTGGTGATCTCGTATTTTTCTCCCTCTTCTGTTGTCCTTTCCTGCCCTGGAAACGCATCATATATTGGAGCCGGCGCATTTGAATAATCTCCCCCTTCTGGTCCTTTGGGTATCACAACTGCAGGTCTTGGAAACCAGTCTTCTTCCATCTGGCCCAGAGCTGCATAATATTCCTCGCTGCTTTCTTCATATAAGGAGA
>CAYXQX010000319.1:0-5185 GCA_964467485.1 uncultured Porphyromonadaceae bacterium
AAGTTATCAGGGCTACTCCCCAAAAATTACTACTGGATTCTTCAGCGGAAGATTCGATACCATTTAGTTCAAAACTACCTTGTTGATTGCTTTCACCTGTTTTCATGTCCTATAAATTTATTCATTTGAGCCAATAAAAAATGGATTTTTTTTGGCGTAAACCCGCACTATAAGTTACGGAATTTTCTCCATTTTGAAAAACCAGAAGACGTGAAAGAGGTGATAAATGAGGGGTTAGTTATTAACTATTTAACGTTAATTATTAACTATTTTCCTACCCAATTTCTTGCATTTTACTAAAACTTCCTGATTCCTTTTGTGGTCATCTGTGGCTAAAGATTCACTGAGGCCCATTTTTGGATAAAGGATTTTTAGTTCTTCTTCTGTCTTGATTACATGATTAGTTACAGCCAAACGAGTCCCTTTTATCACATGAAGCTTATTCTCTGGCCCAAGTATTTTTGTCATGTATCTGAACAGATCTATCACAGGCTGAGCATCTTCATCATCAGGAGATCCCATGGAGAGAAGAAGAACAAACTCTTTGTTCCAGAATTGGTGGGGTGTATGGATCAGCCCTTTTTCCGTGATTTTTACGTGGACAAAGGACCTGAACCTATCAATTAATTTTTTTAATTGCCCACTTACATGATGGAAATATATAGGTGATGCAAAAACCAGAATATCAGCATCAAGAATTTTCTCGCTAATATCTTGCCAGTCGTCCCCTCGGACGGAACATTTTTTGATAATATTACAGCGTAAACAACCAGTGCAATAATCCAGATTTATTTCATGTGCAGAGATTTCTTCAATCTGATCGGTGGCTTCCAAACAACCTTCCATAAAATGACTCAGCAAATGTGAGGTGTTACCAGTTTTTCTGATACTGCCATTGAAAGCCAGAACTTTTTTCATTGTAGAAAGCTATTTTTCAAGAACCAGCTTTATTTTTTCAAATGGGTGAGGATAAGTACTAATCCATAAAACCGGATTCAGATCTAAATTTTCCTTATCATATCCCATTACAAAAACCTCGATATTCTTGCCAATAACATTTTCATCTACAGGGATATAATAGGTGTAGTTTTTATCTTTTCTGGCATTAACATATTCCCATGTGTTTGATTGAAATGAGGAAGCACGATCAGGGGCTCCAACAAATTCCTCGTCAATTTTGGCGGCTGCATAGGCTCCTTCAACACCGTGTTTGCCATTGATTGCAACACATAAGTAACTTCCCTTGGGAACTTCATCCAATTTAACAGTGGTTTTCCATACCTTCTGAATTTCCTTTTTATCTGGATGTGCAAAGAGGTTTGAGGCTCTCCAATTTGTGCGGTCAAGTTTTCGGCCGGAGGCAATTCCTTCAATCTCAGTAATTTGCTGTGGAAATTCTTTAAATCTTAGATAGCGAACCTGCTTGGCTATTTCAATAGTCATCTTTTTTCCTGCCAGATAAGTCAATTTTTCCCAGTTCTTAAGATCAGTAGAGATTTCAACATAGTTTCCTTCTCCAACTAAAAATGGCTGCAGTGCAAAATCATTTGGTACAGTTATTAATAGCTGGTCGACATGCAGTACCTCTCCCAAATCAAGGCGTAAGCATCCGCCTTCAATTTTCTGATCTCTCTTATATTTTTCTGAGGGCCAAAATCCAGTGTTTAAATCTCCGTCAAAAAGGTTCTTGTCCCAAATCCCACGCTCGGAAAAAGCATCCTGATTAAAGTAGGCGTCCTGAGCGGCTTTCACCTCTGGAATAGCAGATACACCGGAACGTTGTATCGAACGAACTTCTAAGGCATTATTGTCGGCCGCAAAAACAGTAGCTTCATATAATGCTTCTACATCATCAGGTATTTGAGCTTCCTTTAAATCATCAAGTTTGCGGTGGAAATTCTTACTCAATTTATTTCCCGGGAATACTATTTCAAGTGATTTACCTTTAACTAATCCAGGTTCATTCTTGCCAGCAAGGTGTGCCGACTTATACTTTTTATTGTTTGACAGATTTATTAAAGAGCTGGTTCCTGGCATTCCCATAACTTCAATCTCTATGGGCTGCCCCGGAACATTCTTAATCACATTATAGTCGGCTCCAAAAATTGCAGGCTCATCATAGCTTTTTGATGTAGCTACTAGCAGGCATGCACGGAACGGAAGAACTTCAACGGTAATTTTTGAACCCTTTTTAAAAGTTCCTAGAATTTTTTCTGATGGATGTAATTGTACTAATGTCACTTTGCCTCCAGATTCAAGGCCTATCTCCTCATCTAGTTTAACTGTGTAGGAAACCGGTTCCCAGGTAAGGTTTCGCAAAGATAATACCCTGGTGGATTTGTCACCGCGCGAAACAGGGTAAGGACCATAGGATTCAGGCAGGACCATTCCTTCTACCATTATGTCACGGTATTTCTTATGTAGGTTGTAAATGCGGGCTAGCTTTGGGAATTCATCATCTCTTAATAACCATGGATTAGCATATATTTCAGGAGAAAGGATTAGTCCCCGATTGAAGGATTGTAGAATTAAATCATCGTCCCAATAATCCAGGCAGGAAGAAATACAAACCCCATGATCTTCTGTTAATCTCTGTAAATCAGGCACCAGTCCCCTTGATAAAGCTCCAGCTCGGTTGTGTGGAGCGGTTACATTATTTACCATAAATACATCGATGTAAGTTTCCGCTCCACCCCAAAGAAATGTGGTGGCATAAGGCTTTCCTTTTGTCAACCCCAAACGGTGGTTAAGAAGAATAAGGTCGGGACTGTATTCCCTGCATTCAGTCATCATATTAATGAAAGCATCCTCTTTTTCAGCCCTCAAAGGTCCACACACTGCATCGAATTTAAACAAAGCGAAGTCATAGTCCTTACAAAGCCTAACCATTTGATCTGTTCTTGCTTTTCCCTCTTCTGGGGTGTTTCCAAAACCATCAGGGCCGCCCCATACGCCAAGCCTGATACCCAGTGACTTAGCTTTTTTATATATTGGGTCAAATCCATTTGGGAATTGGTTCTTGAAACGATCAGAATAAATACTACCATAAAATCTTTTACCATCAATAGCCCCGGCATCAAATGCGTATATGTCTAACTGCATGCCATACTCGCTTTTTAGCCAAGCAAAGAAATCCAGATTAATCATAGTCTGCTCTTCAGTTGCCCCTTCATTTGTATTGTTTATCCAGCTGAAAAATTGCGCTCTTGATGGAGTTTTTTCGTCTGCACCAGGGAAAATTGTTTCCTGTGATTTTCCACTGGCAGATAAAATTATTGCTGTTAAAATGATTAGATATTTTTTCATTTTTATTTAGTCAATTACTCATTCGTCATTTGCCTTCACCCGTCACCCGCCATCAGTCACCCGTCACTGTCCTTCTGTAATTTTCGACCTCCCAGTTATCAATAAAATCGATCTGCTCGGGGTTCATGAATTGTGGACCTCCAAAGATCTCGGAGAAGTATCTTACTTTCATCATGTTTTCGAAAACATCCATTACTGTAGCCGGAGATTGTTGTCCGGTTTCAATGGAGACGAGTCCTTTGCCCTGTACCGCAATGATTTTTGGGAGATATCCATACCGCTCGGCAAATTTAGTCACATCGATTTTCAAACTATCCAATCCTGATGTTGTGAAGAGATAATTCGATTTGCAATAAACAATATCATCTGGAGTAAATGGCCTACTGATCTGATCGAAAACATCAGGAGAAATTGTGTATTTCTGTATCAATCCATTAATTCTGTAACAAACATGGGAAGGGTCGATATCTAATTGATTTGCAATTGTCTTACTCTGTTTGTGTACGTATTCTTCAGAAAGCTGTCCTTGGTTCGGGGGTAATTGACTATCTATTTGATCTTTCAGGATTAACTCTATTTCTGTATACTGATTTTTTATTTCATCAGGAGAATCGCCACTTACAAATACTCCATGGTTTTGGAGAAAGATTATTTTCGGTTCACATGAGAATCTTTCCCGGTAGCTGATAATGGAACTCTCAACCTTTTTAAATAGAACATATCCTGGATCAGTGTATTCAATAAATAATGCATGCTTCCCAAATAGCTTTCTTGTCAGCCTTTTGGCCTTGCGTGAGCACATCAGTGCGTTAACAAGAGTGGGATGGGTGTGGACAATAAATTTGTACTCAATTATTTCATGCAGAGAAGTTTCAACTGATGGACGCTTGCCATTTTCCGATATGATGGCTTTTTGCAAATCCTCTTTTACACGAGCTTCACGAATTCTTGAATTCTGACTGTATATTTTTGTGGATATTTTCCTTAGCTCTGAGCGCGAAAGGCATACAAAATCATCTTTATCTATATTGGCCAAAGAGGTCCCGCTGGCTTTTATCCAGATTTTTTCTTCGCTTTTATAAGATGTATTTCCCCCACCCGCAATGACGTATTCATCATTCTTTCCATAAAACCTGGAGATCTCAATTAGTTCATCCAGCTTTTCCTGAATGTCGTCAGTTTCTTTAACCATATCTATCTTTTTGAAAGCACTTCTTTTTCGTAATTCTGAATTTCTTCTATATAATCTTCCCCGATTGCAACACCGTTTATCAAACAATAGTAATCCCAAACTGAACCAAATGGCTTAGTTTTGAGTTCTTCCAACATGGCTAGTCTCTCAAAGTTTTGACCTTTTTCTTCCATTTCCATCAATTGCGAAGTTGGCTCCAACATAGCTATCATAAAAGCCTTTTTGGCTGCCCTGGTTCCAACAACATAAGCTCCAATACGATTAATAGATGCATCAAAGAAATCTAAACCGATATTTACTCTGTCGAGGAAATTGTTTCTAACTATTTCGGATGCTATCAGTTGAAGGTCATCATTCAGTGTAACAACATGATCTGAGTCCCATCTTACCGGGCGGGTCAAGTGTAGTAGAATTTCATCAAGGTACTGAAGACAGGATGATATTTTGTCACCCACCTGCTCGGTAGGATGAAAATGTCCATTATCAAGACAAATCAGTTTGTTCCGACTAATAGCATAACCAAGGTAGAAATCATGAGAACCAACAGTCATTGATTCCGCTCCAATGCCAAAAAGCTTGCTCTCAACCGCATCCTTCATTTGCTCTTTAGAATATTCTTTTTCCATCCCCTCATCCAATGATTTTCTTAGGATTGCCCGATGCCCGTTTCTGTCGATCGGTGTATCT
>CAYXQX010000320.1:0-5161 GCA_964467485.1 uncultured Porphyromonadaceae bacterium
CGAATGGAATAGTGGACCGCCATATCGAGCTTTCAAATACAGGTCAATTTTTGGGTAGGATGTTTTAAAAAAAGGTGATAAAAGGTGCAGGTTTGTGTTTAATCCAAAATATGGGACATTATGGTTCTCAAATAGAAACTCTTCTGAAGAAAGTGAAGGGGCTCCCATGGATGTGCGTCTGCTATATCCTAGATATGCTCCAATTTCCCAAAATCTAAATATGCTGTAATTACCCTCGATATTAATATTTCCAAAAGAAAATTTCATTAATCTGTTTCCCTTTTTACTGATCCCATTTAAAAGACCGTATCCAGCCTGAACCCTCCATTTATTCTCCTTGCCTGGGGTTTGAACTTTCTTGTTGATTCTTTTCTCTTTTGGTTTTTTTAACCTTTCATGTTTTTTACCATCAAAATGGACCTTATATGAGACTGATGGAATAATGGGGAAAAAACTCATCTGGTAAAGGTTGGTTGGCTTGAAAACTGTTTGGTATTGAGGTTTATCATAATCATTATTACTTACAGTTGAATTATAATAGTAATAATGAGGATTATGCCGGTTGTATAAATTGTATACAGAGAATGTCCATGTGGCTTTTCTATTGTTTTTATTGATAGTGTTTAGACTTACACCAACATCCAAACGATGGTAGTCTTTCATTGTAGCACTGTTCCTATCCCCATAAAGTAAAACCTCATAAAATCCAAATTCACCGTTTTCGTCGGAAAGTGTATTAAGAGTATTATGTCGTCCAATTACCGGTGTATAGGGTAATCCGGTTTGATAAACCCAGGTCATGTTAAAAGACCATTTGTCGTTCAAGTGACGATTTATACTCAGGGATGCTGCGTGTGGTCGGTTAAATTCATACAAATATTCTTCACCCCTGTTTATTTCAGAGTATTGGCGGGTAGTATGCGACCATGCATAACTTGCAAATCCTGTCCAGTCGCCCTGTGTTTTTCTAATCAAAGCTTCTATCCCATATGATTTACCTTGACCTCCTGAAATAATTTTTGAACGCCAATTTTCATCTCCCATAAGATTGGTGAATCCTTCTTTATATGTTGCTAAATCGCTCAGAGTTTTATAATAGCTCGTAAGCTCAGTTTCAAACATATTACGATTGAATGATCCATTCCACGACAATGAGACTTGTTCACTCTGAGCTGGTGGTATTTTTGAGTCAGCCGGCACCCATACCTCATTGCTCATGATATTGCCAGTGGTAACAAGCAACTGAGCATTTTGAGATACCTTCATGTAGCTTAAATTGAGTTGATTGTTATCATCAACTCTAAAGTTGAAATTTAGTCTTGGCTCAAATGAGAAGTGTTGAAGGCCCTTTGTGCTATAGCTAATACCTCTTATCCCTACATTAGCTTCAAGCCATTTGAATAGATCAATTTTGTTATCCAGATAGACTGAAGATTCCAGTGCTTTTAAGCGTTCATTTAAAGGCTGAATGTCAAAATTTGACTGATATAAATAGTTTGGCATATGCCTTAATAAGGAGGATTGTATACCAGCGTCGGCCGACCAGTTTTTGAACAGTTGAAATTTGAAGGTTGACTGTAGCCTGATATCTTCAACAGATGATATGTATCTTCTCAGGAATTTGTCAGTGTGCTCAGAATCAGATGAGGAAAAGGCCATTTTATTCTTCAATCGATACTTGGTGTAAGAGATATTATTTGTCATAAACATCTTTGGCGATATAACATGATTCCACCTGGCAGAGCTAAGCCAGTTTCCCCAAACATTTTGCAGGTGGCTCTTTTCCTTACCATCGCCATCTATATCACTGGACCAGAAGTTTAAATAATCATCCCCCTGATATACATTCAGATGAAGGCTGTTTCTGGAATTGGGTTTCCAAGTAAACTTACCATTTATATCATGGAAGCCATAGGCAACAACAAAATCATTGCCATCAGAAATCCGACTAAAAGAAGCCATAAGAGCATCAATCATGGTTTTTCTCCCGGTAAGAATAAAATTGGTGTTCTTTATTTTAGTCGGTCCTTCAACAGTAAAAGCTGCATCCGTGAGCCCCAAACTATATGATCCTTTCAAATTTGATTGATCTCCTTCTCTTTGGGAAATATCAACTACGGAGGATAATTTTCCGCCAAATCGAGCAGGAAATCCGCCTTTATATAGATCAATTGTATTAATTATATCAGGATTAAAAACCGACATAAACCCACCAAGATGGTTAACATAAATCACAGGAACATTGTCAAATAGGTATAGATTTTGACCTGGATCACCTCCTCTGACTATCAGCCTGCTTGTGCCCTCATTTTGAGATTGAACCCCTGGTAATAATTGCATGCTTTTCAGCACGTCAGGTTTTCCACCAAGCATCGGGATTTGTTGTAGTTCACTACTCTTTAATGAAATCACATTTGACTTGATATGTCTTCTGGCTGTTACCTCTACCTCAGCTAATTGGATTGATAATATCATGGCAACTTCAACAAGACTGTCTTGATGAGAATTGACGCCAATTATATTTTTCTCATAACCCAGGTATGAAACTTGCAGTTTGGATGGTGGCGTTACTACAATAGAGAAAAAGCCATTGTTGTCGCTCAGAGTTCCTGTTAGACCATCCTCACTTATTATCGTTGCTCCAATTAAAAGTTCTCCTGATTTACTATCCCTTACGATGCCTGTTATTCTTGTCTGTGCTTGAGCGTTGATGCTTAATAGGAGTAACAAAGAAATTGCAAGAGAAAATCTATGATTTAGAATGTTTATTTTCATAGCTGTCTCTATTCAGGGTTGATAATATCAGAAATTGTAGTCGAGTAGCCGGCAAAAATCCCGTATCCATTAGTAATATTGGAGTGCAATGGAAAGGTTCCGGTATATCCATCGGTAAAATCAGGATAACGCCCAATTTCATAAAGGTAAAGCTGCCTGAGATATAGATAATAGTTGTAAGAAATTGATCTAAGCTCCACAGCAAAAGGGAACAAATCCATCTTGTGAATACCACCATCTCTGGATGATGAGGACCCGGTTGAGTAATTGAGTAGCATTGTGTAATTATCCCCGTCAATATTTTCATTACTGAAAACGGATAAAGGGAGGCCTTCTGAAAGTAGAACCGGGTCAGTTATATCAAACATATCAGCTTTGTGCCACCAACCATGATAATCGATTCGTATTATAAGTTCATAATATCTTTTTTCATTTGGCTTGTTTGAAAATGTGACTTTTACGGCTGGATAGCTTAAACCCTCCTCATTCTTACCTGCATTAATTATATGTTCAATATTCAGAATATCAGACGGAACTGGAAGAGAGTCAGAGCAGCTTAGCTCCTCAAAACCCTCAATTTTCACTTTGCATTGATATCTGGAGCCATACTTTACGAGCTGACTTGCAGAATACCAACCCTTACCTTCCGGAGTAAGGATTTCTTCAAAAGCTCCATCTTTAAACAGTTGAACTTCAGCGTTATCAATCAAGCCTAGAGGAACAGAGTCTAACTCATCAGACAGAGACACATGTACCTTGAAAATACTGTCAGGGATTAAAAAACTATTAATTGTTGGAACAGGAGTTATATCAGGAAATTCGTCCTGTACAAGGTCTCTACAGCTAGAAAGTGTGATGAAGGGAATAATTATTAATATCCATGCAGGCCTGAATAGCTGATTTGCGATTGACTTCCACATAAAAATTATAGAGTTAGGTTAACCTTAGTAATGAATTAACGGCAGTATGTGATGCATGGTATCCTATGGCGAAAAAAATATTTAATGTAATCCACTCCCTTTTGCAGCTGATTGATAGTAGAGACAGATTACAATCTGTCTCTACTATATGACATTTTCCTCGGATATATCCGTCTTTACCTATAATGCTGTTCAGTTGTGGTGCAGCCTGAAAATAATATTGTCAATAAAATTATTAATGATTGAACAAAGCTGATCTTGTGAATACCAGGATAAGGATAATCGGATGTCATGGTTAATAGGTTTAACCAAATCTAGCTATTTTATTTCATTGATCCGTTTGAAGGTATACGGGTCTTCACGGGTTCTGGGATTTAACATGATGAATGGTTTTACGTCGTAAGTCTGAGTTATTTGTGAAGCCTCCCTGGAGGTTAATTGATCCTCCTTCCAAATCAGGTCGAATTTGAATTGCATCTCTCCCGGGCAATCATCCAGGAAATTCACCTCCCACATGTTATTATAAATCATTGCCAGGATTTTATTCATATTATCAGGTGGTGATACCCGTTTTGCTGCTAACTGAGGTGAGGAGAAAGAAATTGTAGCCGCATCGCGGCTGGACCATAGCCAGGATCCATTTTTTGAAGGGTAATTAACCCAGCTATCAATAGCGAAAAAATCCGTACAGGTTCCTGGTAACTGATCAAGGTAGGGGCGAAATGCCTCCCCTCCGTTGCTGATTATAGGAAAAGTCCCTTGATCAGGAAGAGGAAATTCAACATAAAATATCTCTGGATTATGAGATGAAATTCTGTTAAAGCTTATATCGACAGAGATTCTGGCTTCATTTTTCCATATTTCGATCGTCCGCTGACCATCCTTAAGTCTGGGATGATTGAAGTTCTGACTGTAAATAATACTAAAAGGAGTTTCAGTCATTATTGCCGATTCATTTATGGTTGCGGGTGTTTGTTTTGTTGATTTTGCCACATTCGCCAACCTTTTTTCATTCTCCTTTTCATCCCATATTTCCGGTTCTATCCGACGTTCTACTAACGACTCCAGGGAAAGGAATTTTCCGATCTCACCTGTAAAAAGCTCTTGACTCATCCCTTTCCACATTACCGATGATGGCCAGCCACCAGCATCTACAGTTATTTCCGGTTTGGGCAGGATATTTTCAATTAATACAGAATCCTCTGACAGCAGGTATGAGGATATGCTTCCTGCTTTTAATTCGTTTATCCAAAATTTGGCTATTCTATCCCTTGAGTACAGCTTATATAATTGTCCGGAAACGGGATCTTTTACTGCTTTATAATCCACTTCCCGAAAGCTTTTCCGATCCAGTTCAACCCATCCATTATAGTCGGCTTCACCGGCATTGGCTATATAAAGTCCTTCAGGGCTGTTGGTTACAAGCTGCCTCATTCTCTGAGCAATTAACCATTGGGCTTCCTCGT
>CAYXQX010000321.1:0-5141 GCA_964467485.1 uncultured Porphyromonadaceae bacterium
TGAAATAAATGGGAAGTTCGTTAATTATATACGTAGAAAAACAAGTACCACCAGACGAAATAACAAAACCCCAATTACAATACCGATTACCCCAGAAATAAAACACTATATAGATAAAGTTGAATCTCCTAAAAGTGATTACTTGTTGGGAAAAGTGAAAGAGGATTATAGTGATATTACCTATAAGAATAAGATAAGAAAAGTCAGGCGGAGCATTAATAACAGGTTATCTGTTATTAGTGAACACCTGGAACTATCGGTACCGCTTAAATTAAAAACGGCCAGGGATTGTTACGCTTCCACCTTACGTGATAAGGGAGTTTCAAAAGATGATATCTCCACAATGCTGGGTCATAGTAATAGCATCGTAACCGAACATTATCTGGCGAGTATTGATCTACAAAGAACCTTTGATATCAATTCTGTTCTTCCAAAATTATATCAGGATAAAGAAGAGGATGAATCATTAAAAAATACCGATTCATCCAATCCTAAAAGTGGCTTGCAAGAATTGCAATCTTTTTTATCAAACAGGGAGAATTAAGGGGAAAAGAGAGGAATTCGTAAAAACACCCCTTTTTGAACTAACACAATATCAATACCTTACAGGGGTATTTTAAAAGGGTGACCTCCCTGTTAATCAGAGGGTCCCTGGTTCGAGTCCAGGATGAAGCGCACAGATTATGAAACACTTACACTATCCATGTGTAGGTGTTTTTTCGTTTTAGGGGGTACTTGCACACTTCTTGCACGCTTTTGGGGATATGTTATGTTTAAATTTGGAAGAATTAAAATCCATTCTCCATCTATTGGTTATCGTATTGGGATGGTTCAATGGATTGGGATTTCTACTCAACCGTTTAATATCCCTCTTTTCTCATTAGGGTATCGCTAATATGGAGGTAATTCTACTTCAAAGTCCAAATAGTCCCATCCAGTTGTTGAAACAATATGATGCCATCTTTGTGATTAAACAGGAGCTGGTTTGGAGGCTTTGAATTTTCTTTAAGAACTTGATAAACATTTGTATATGTGCTGTCTCCAATAGTATAATCTTCAATGATTGAATAATATCCACTTAATCTTCTAGATATAAATTCAGAGGAACAATTATAAGTGTCGGTTGCAATATGTAACCAAACGTCTGACGAACTACTATATCCACTAATCATCAAAAGATCATAATGATCATTAGTATATACATCAGCATACCGGGTAACATGCTCAATACGAAATCCCATAAAAATATCTGGAAAATCGACATTTATTATTTTCCGCTGAAACTTATAAGTGAAAATTGCGTCCTTTTGTCCCTCAAAACGACAAGGAACGTTGGTTGTCCCTTCGCCCTCTTCTAGCTCAGAGCTTGTAACATACCCCCAAGTCTCATTACCTTCTGGGTCAGAGAAAGC
This sequence comes from uncultured Porphyromonadaceae bacterium, assembly GCA_964467485.1. GTDB lineage: Bacteria > Bacteroidota > Bacteroidia > Bacteroidales > UBA12481 > JAUVKA01. Next base: position 1,413 of record CAYXQX010000321.1, read on the forward strand.
TACAGAGTCCTTGCCAGAATAAGCAATGTTAGCTAGCGTAATATCCGAAAAAGTTAGATTATCAAGCTCTCCTCCTTCAGGACAGGGTTCAGACCTTGAGCATGACATTAAAACAATAAGCACTACAATGGGAATACCTATTACAGTTTTCATAGACTAAGTTTTAAATTACTGGAGGACAATTTGTAAAAAGCAAAAATCATGCCTGTTTAACGTAAGCTTATTTCGGTTTAACTATAACATAAAGGTATAGCATCCACAAGTCATATCAAACCCACTACTGAGATTGTTGCCTTACCCCATTATCTTGCTGTAGAGCCATTATCTTATTCTATTGGAGGGATTCTGCTTTTAATAGAGAAAGAGGTTCTTTTCTTATTATGGTAGGGTGAAAAGGGGGAGAGGGTTATTAATTATTCCCTATATTTAAGGTATGATTCTAATTTTCAGAGTAGCCGCAGTATTTCTAATACTTTGCCTTCAGCTTTTTTCAGGACTTCAGTCCCAAGAAAAAGTTTTGAAAAATATAAATTTTCCTATAAATAGTGCAATTAAGGTAACAGAATATAAAATTCCATCGGTGAATTATGCTGTTGCTTCTTCTCTTGTTGTACTTGATGATTATGTTGTTTTAGTAGAACAAAAGAGTCCAAAGATCATTTCCATATTTGATAAAGAAAGCTTTAAATATATTGGTGGATATGGTGTATTAGGTAAAGGACCTAATGAATTTATATATGTGGATGCAACAAATGCAAAGGCTGAGGGAAATAAATTATTGATATATGATCTTACAAGGGGGTTTTTATCAGTGGACATCAATTCATGTGTGAATAATAGAAAACTCAAAGTTGAAATATTGTATAATATTCCCCGTACCATAGTACCGCTCAACGATGTGGTAATGTTATCCTCAAGCTCTGTTATGGGATATTCATATCTCGATAAAAATAAGGATGTTCCATACCTAATATATGATGCTATTGACGAATCTGTCACGAAATTCGGCCAATTTCCGACTCTATTTTCAAAGGATCGCGAAGAAATATTTTGGCAGATTTATAATCGACATACAGTATTAAAACCAGACAAACAACGATTTGCTTCATTTGGAAATCAAGTGAAAATGATCAGAATTTATAAAATGAACCATGAATTGTTAAATGAGCAGTTTTTTAAAATTCAGAAAGACTTCTTTGAGGGTGAATGGATCAGGACTAATGCCTTGAAGTATTATAGAGTTGTAAAGGCTAACAATGATTATATCTTCGCTTTATGTGAAAACCAATTATCTCATGATTTAATAGATAATATTCCTACTCTGGAAGTTTGGGATTGGGATGGTAATCCTGTCGCAAAGCTTGAACTCCAAGAAAAGGTCTTCACTTTTGATTTGTTAGATAATCCTTTGAGAATAATTGCAGTAGACAAACAGGCCATGGACAAGATTTATGTTTATGATTTAAGTGATATTATCGACTAAAGTGCATTCACCGTTTAAACAACCTCTTCTTGTCATTTTTAAGTGACCCTACCTTAACAGGGTGTATCAGACCTTTATAGAGGCATTCTAAAAGAGATATAAAGGTCCGGTGCAGAGGGTTAGATTCGCCCCGGTACTTGCGTATACAAAGTAATAGGTTAAATTTCCCCACTAATCTTTGATAAGCGAAGCCACTTCAGCTCGGAGTTTTGGTAGGTGGTTGTGGAGTATAGCCCAAATATTTTCATCGGAAACAGTATCATAACCATGGATTATTTGATTTCGTAAACCAACGATACGGGTGGCATTTTCGATTGGAAATTTTGGGTCTTCTTTGATAATCCTGTTAACAGCCTCACCAATGATTTCGAGATTTCTCTCTACAGCTCTTTTAATTAGTGGACGTGTGCTGTACTCAACAAAATCATCAGGGATCATTTCTATAAACGAGTCTATTTCTGAAATGGCCAATTGAATATCATAAAGACACTTAAGGATTCTTTCGTTCATACAATAGCTTTTTATCCCGATCCAGAATCCTGCGAAAAACAGGATTTCGGATAGCTTGGTTTTCAACTAAATCAACCGGTCTGCCAAATAATACTTCAAATGCTTCTTTTAAGTCCATGTAATTGTCGAAATAATTCATCAGGTCAACATTAGCAAATTGAATTAGTAAATCAATGTCGCTAGATGAATTAAAACTATCAGTCAATACTGAACCAAATGCGTACAGCTCTCTGACTTTATGCTGTTTACACAGTTTAAATATCTGGTTGTTATATTGTTCAAGCACATTCATACTTCAAAGATACAGAAAATAGGCAAATTGGATAATGAAGATGCTGTGTATTAACCAAGGCCAATAAATCCCAACAAACCTAGCTTGCAGTTTTTGCACGCTTTTTCATCAAATTAGGGTATTTCAGGGGAAATAAGAGGAATTCATAAACACACCCATTTCAGAACTAACACAATATCAATAACTTACAAGGGTAAAATGTCTAGGTTTGTATCTCTGTTAATCAGAGGGTCCATGGTTCGAGTCCATGATGAAGCGCACAGATTATGAAACACTTACACAATCAATGTGTAGGTGTTTTTTCGTTTTAGGGGGTACTTGCACACTTTTTGCACGCTTTTGTGGGTTGTTCGGTTAATTTTGGATGAATTAAATACCAAATTTTATTGCTAATCGATTTCAAATCCGTCCTATCCCCGAGCGGGGAGGGTGAAGTATCAATTCTGCTGGAGCGTTATTATTCGGTGGTTGACACCTATGATAAAGTCTCTCAGTGAAAACAATATGATTAAATTATCAAACACTTTTCGATTTTGTTTGGTAGGTGGTTTTTGATTATGCCCATTTTCTGTCCACAGATGGGGTTGGCGAGATTCAATGAGTAAAATTATCGAACAAACTTCATTGCCTGATTTTTTTTGCTTTGATATAATGAATCGGCTGCCTGCCAGTTGAGCTGTAATCCAGTCACTGTTCCTTGTGCAATTGAGATGAACATGCCATAGGAATTATTAAAATTTGTATATGGAGGTCTGTCGAAAGCACCCCAGTTATCCTTAATCGCTCAATATTCATTGTAGAAATCGAAAATTTAAAATATGTCATCAATTTGAAAGGTAATTAGAATTGGATTACTGTTAATTGTAATCTGAAGGTTACTAAATCCCTGATGTACATGATTAAAATTAATAAAGTCCTCCGGTTCAACTATTGCATACATACAACCATCTCCCGTTAGTCCCCATATCCTGCATTCCGGCAACATACCTCTTTGAATGTAATTGTCAAAATCAACCGTGCGTCCTTTTGTTAATGAATGTAAAAACACTTGGGAACCTTCACCATGATCTGCATCAATAACTAACAAGTCTTTTCCAGACATCACACTAACCAAACAACCAATCTTTTTACTCTTGACCATAAGCTGATGCAGGTTTCTGGCGGATAACAGTTCTCGTTGTTCTGAAGGAATAGCCGCATTACCAAAATCAATCGTGTACTTTATTCTGAAGTCCTCTCCAGTTAAGCTATAAATATCATAACTCCACGGAACGACAAATAATACTTGATTTGAAGTAATTGCAGCAGGATTCGTGACGTAATAGGGACGCTTATTTTTATTTAATGTAATATCGAATTGCTCGACCCTTGATAAATCATCTGTCAGGAGAGAACAGGTTGTTAATCTTGGTTCATCCTTTGAGGAATTGGCAAGGTTATAATG
>CAYXQX010000322.1:0-1224 GCA_964467485.1 uncultured Porphyromonadaceae bacterium
TGGTCATAGCTCTTTTTTCTATGAGAAATATCCTTCACATAAAAATGACCATTTTATTTATGGTTATAGCAATACTTCAGGTATCTTGCGAGACAGCTGATCCGGTTCCCACAGATGAACCGGCTAACCTTACTGTTATTATTAATATATCTGAAGAGGAACCAGGGTATATTGAAATAGAAGCTAAAGCGGAGAACACTGTTCAGTATAGCCTTTTCATTAATGGATCAGATGAGGCTGAAGAATCTAATACTTCTGGCTTATTCGAACATACTTTTACCCAAACAGGATATTATCTTATTGAGCTTAGAGCTTATGGTAGTTCAGGCAGATATATTAAAGATTCAAAAGAAATTCTCATTGATCTTGGAACCAATATCACGGTGGATGATGGTTATATCTCTCCTCTTAATTATGAAGGTTATGATCTGGTTTGGCACGACGAGTTTAGTGGCAGTTTAATAGATCAGTCGAATTGGGTATTTGAAACCGGAACAGGATGTCCTAATTGCGGATGGGGAAATAATGAACTTGAGTACTATCGATCTGAAAATGCCACGCTCAAAGATGGAGTGCTAGTTATTGAGGCGCGGGAAGAAAAATTTGAAAATAGTAATTATACTTCTGCCCGAATGACGACTCAGAATAAGCAATCCTTTCAATATGGACGAATAGATATCAGGGCTCTTTTACCAAAAGGGCAGGGAATCTGGCCTGCACTTTGGATGCTAGGGAATAATATTTCTTCTATCGGTTGGCCGGCATGTGGCGAAATAGACATAATGGAGATGATCGGTGGTTATGAAACTGATAATCAGGTTAATGGAACACTGCATTGGTATAATGATGGTCACACAGATACCGGAGATGCTTACAGTTTAGACAATGGTTTATTCGCAGATGAATACCATGTATTTTCAATTGTCTGGGATGAATCCTCCATCCAATGGTTTGTAAATGATTATAAATATCATGAAATTGATATATCCCCCAGTCACATGACAGAATTTCATGATAAATTCTTTTTTGTATTTAATGTTGCTGTCGGTGGAAATTGGCCAGGTAGTCCAGATGCTACAACTGTCTTTCCCCAACAGATGAAGGTGGACTATATTCGCGTATTTCAGTAGAAAGACTCGCACTTCGCCTTTGTGATGAAATAACACTTTAAACAACTAAATCTATGAAAGTATTTTCCTATTTAAAACTTCTTTCGGTAATAGT
>CAYXQX010000322.1:1324-5128 GCA_964467485.1 uncultured Porphyromonadaceae bacterium
CACAGAAAAAGAAAGTAGTTACAGGAGCAATTGCTAGTATTAGCGGAGATGAATTGAAGTCTACACCAACCCTAAGGGTAGACCAGGCAATGCAAGGTAGAACTCCCGGAGTTCAGGTAACAAACCTATCTGGTCAGCCAGGAGAGGCGCCTACAGTTCGTATTCGCGGTGCTGGTACTACAGGAAATGCTGAGCCATTATACATTGTGGATGGTATGGCAGTAGGTGGTATCGATTATTTGAATCCTGGTGATATTGAATCAATTGATGTGTTAAAAGACGCAGCCTCTGCAGCTATTTATGGAGCCAGGGCTGCAAATGGAGTAGTGCTTATTACCACGAAATCGGGAACTAAGGGTGCAATGAATGTAAGCTATTCCGGATACTACGGCATTCAAAATGCTGCAAAAACAATTGATATGCTGGATGCTGATCAATACCGCACCTTGATGAATGAAGGAGCAAGCAATGCAGGTTTATCGGAACCATTTGATATGGCAGAGATAGCAAAGCATAATACTAATTGGCAGGATTATTTATTTGAACCCAATGTCCCTATGACAAATCATCAACTATCGATGACCGGGGGTAAGGACGGTACCACATACGCATCTTCTTTATCATATTTTTCCCAGGAAGGTATTATTGGTGCAGATAAATCGAAATTTGAAAGAATAACAGGACGTCTCAATACACGCAGTCAAGTGAATGATTTCTTTAGTTTTGGAAGTAACCTTGCTTACTCTCATATTATAAAGAGAAATGTTCGCAGTAATGAATCATTTAACAGCCCGTACAACAGTGCTATGAATCTGGATCCGCTAACTCCGGTTTATGAAGATGATGCGGATGTTCTTGCATTATATCCCTACTCAGAGGAACCTGTAGTTGTAGATGCAGACGGAGGTGTATATGGAATATCCGATTATGTTGGTGCAGAAATAGTGAATCCACTTGCATTATTAGAGACACAAACTCTTGAGACTCGTGTTGATAAAGTAGTTGGAAATATTTATGGCGAGTTGGAGCTAGTTGAAGGATTGAAAATAAAAACCAGCTTGGGAATGGATCTTGCTTATGTTCTAGATGATTCATACCGTCCACTTTATTTCTTAAATGGAGCCCAGCTGAATGTTGACAAAACCTCTGTATCAAAAACCATAAAGAGATATTCTACCTGGCAATGGGAGAATACAGTATCATATTCCAAACAAATCGACGATCATAATTTTTCTGTACTTGCGGGTATGACTGCAAGTAAAACTAATTACGAAGATCTTTCAGGATTTAATAGGGATGTTCCCGTAACTGATCCTGACAATATAAACCTGAATATGGCTACAGATACTGCCTGGACTGCATCTGGTGCAGCTTATCATTCTGGACTTTTGTCAAGCTTTGGAAGGATAACTTATGACTATAAAAACAAGTATTCTATTACCGGGATTATTAGACGAGACGGATCCTCAAAATTCGGTGCTAACAGTCGTTATGGTATCTTCCCGTCTGTGGGTGTAGCCTGGGTAATAAGTGATGAGGATTTTATACCGGATCTTGGCAAGGTGAATTTTCTTAAGTTTAGGGCATCCTATGGAATAAATGGTAACCAGGAGATTGGGAACTACCAGTTTATTTCGGTGATGGATCAAAGCAGAGGTTATATATTCGGAAGTGGGCGATCGGTTGGGGCATCTCCAGCCTATATAGAAAATGCCGATATACATTGGGAAGAATCAACCCAATTTGATATTGCTTTGGATATGCGTGCATATAACAACCGACTTGTTGGAACGCTTGACTTATACCAAAAAACAACTGGGGGCCTACTTGAGCAGGTTGCAATTCCCGCTCACGTTGGGAATTCTCCTCCTTTTGCCAATGTGGGAAGTGTAAGAAACAGAGGTGTGGAAATGGCATTAAACTGGAGGCATTCTATAAATGATCTTCGTTACTCAGTGGGTGTCAATGGAGCCTATAACAATAATAAAATGACAAATATTGGTAACGAGGAAGGTGTACTGCCTGGAGCAACCTGGGCTGTTGCAGGAATGGTTACCCGTACGGAAATCGGATTACCTATAGCGTATTTCTATGGCTATAAAACGGATGGGTTATTTCAAAACCAGTCCGAGGTTTTTCAGCATATTGGAAGAACAGGTGAAGTTTTACAAGCCAATGCAAAACCCGGTGATGTTCGATTTGTTGATGTAAATGACGATGGTGTTCTTGACCCAGACGACAGAACAATGATCGGAAATCCTACACCGGATTTTACATTTGGTATGAATGCTTCATTGGAATACAAGCAGTTTGATTTTTCCATGCTACTTGTGGGATCCTATGGAAACGACGTTTTTAATGGAGCGCAACGTCAAGACCTGCGATTTACAAACCGTTCAGTTGCTATATTGGATAGATGGACAGGAGAGGGTACTTCTACAACTGTTCCAAGGTATACATGGATAGATGCAAATAACAACTATCGTGTTTCGGACCTATATATTGAGAATGGATCATTTCTCAGGATAAAAAACCTTCAGCTTGGGTATTCTTTCAATGAATCAATCCTAAAGAGATTGAAATCTCAAAATTTCAGGGTTTATTTTTCAGTTGAAAATGTATTCACCTTGACTAAATATACTGGCGCTGATCCTGAAATCGGGGCAATGAGTTCTTTTGATATCGGCATTGATAGGGGAATTTATCCTCAGGCAAGAACTTTCCGCTTAGGAACAACCATCACATTTTAACTAAAAAAAATAAAGAACATGAAGAAGTACAATATCTATATAGCAGCTGTATTACTTGCTTTGTTTTTAGCAGGATGTGAGGATTTTTTAGATCTGAAACCCTTGGATCAAAAAGTATCTTCGAATTTTTATCAGACAGAAAAGGATGCCATGCAGGCCCTGGTGGCTGTTTATGATGTGTTGACCTATCAATCGACTCCTGGTGTTTCATGGGCTCCGATTATAACAGTCTCAGATATTCTATCTGATGATGCTTATGCGGGAGGTTCGGACGCCAATGACGGGATGGTTCAGAATCAATTAAACACATTTAAAATACCTACGACAAATCAGGCTGTTCATGCCACCTGGATTAAAAATTATATTGGCATATACAGGGCCAATCTTTACTTGGAAAAGATACGTGAGATGGAGACCTCTGAAGAATTTAAGACACGTAGCATTGCAGAAGTTAAGTTTTTAAGGGCTTATTTCTATTTTGAGCAAGTACGCTTTTTTGAAAACATCCCTCTGCTAACTGCAACAATTTCAGGACCTTCAGAATATCAGCAAGAGCAGAATACTCCAGACGAAGTATACTATCAAATTGCTTTAGACCTGGTTGAGGCAAGTGCTGATTTACCTGTACTTGCTACCGGTAGTGAAGCCGGAAGAATTACCAAATGGGCCGCTCAGGCCCTGCTTGGAAGAGCTTATCTATTTTATAATGGAGTTTACGGATCAGATTTAATGGCAGAAGAAACGCTAGTAGATAAGGCTTTCGTTTTGGCTTACCTTGATGACTTAATTGAAAATAGTGGACATGATCTGTTAGCTGATTACTCAGAGAATTTTAAGTTGGCAGGGGAATTTGGTGTAGAATCTGTTTTTGAGATATCATATGGAGATACTCCTTCCTGGTGGGATTGGGAATACATACGAGGTGGCAGCGGAAACCTTTCTGCACAAATGCAGGGTCCTCGCGTAACAGGATCTGATAAATGGGACAGGGGATGGAGTTACGCCTCCGTTAACCAAAAGCTTGCAGATGATTTAACTGGTGACCCACGATTTG
>CAYXQX010000323.1:0-5110 GCA_964467485.1 uncultured Porphyromonadaceae bacterium
TGGAAGTATTTATAGTGAAGGATGGGAATTTAAATGGACAGTGGATGTTACCGACTTTGCCATGATTCTGAGAGATAGTGTTGAAATAGAATATAATCACACTGGATATGAACCAACTACGGTTGGATGGGCTCTGACAATAGATTTTGAAATTACTGAAGGCCCGGAGCACATCAAGCCTCTGTCAATTCAAAATATGTGGGTGGGGAGTTATAATTATGGAAATCCTGAAATGCCAACAGAAGCAGAGATTAAACCGATTAGTTTTTCTCCTGTTAAAGGAAGCGTTATAAACAGATTGAGATTGCAACATACCGGTCATGGAATGGATAAACCAAAGGGCTGTAGTGAGTTTTGCTCCAGATGGAGGGAAATTTTTTTTAATGGTGATGTTGTCCAGCATAAGGATCTATGGAAAAAATGTGGTAACAACCCCTTATACCCTCAGGGAGGTACCTGGATATTCGACAGGGCTTTGTGGTGCCCCGGTGATCTGCAGGTGCCTGATATTATAGATGTGTATTCATCAAAAGGGGAGAATATATTTGCTATTCAGATGGAGCCTTATGTTGCAACAGAAGATGTTCAGGCCAAGGAAGTTATTTCTTCCAGTCTTATACAGTATTCAGCTCCTGTGAGCAAAAATGATGTTGAGGTAGTAGAGATTATCAGTCCGAATAGCCGTCCACTATACAACCGGACAAATCCAAAGTGCTTTGATTCTAAGATAGTAATAAGAAACTTAGGCAGTAAGAAGCTTAAGTCATTAACCATCATTTATGGCACTAAAGGTTTTGACAAGAAGACATTCAAATGGAAGGGCAATTTACCGTATTATGGAACGGCTGAAGTGACTCTGCCGGGCATAAACAATTTCAATCCGGGAGAGAATACATTTGTTGTTGAATTAGTTAAACCAAATGGTAGTCGCGATGCATGGAAAGGCGATAACACTTTAAGCTCAAGCTTTAATGCACCAATGACTCTTCCCGAAAACATTATCGTTCAATATAAGACCAATAATAAGCCCGAAGAAAATACTGTGACGATTATTGGTGAGAATGACAAGATCGTTTATGAAAAATTACCTGATGTAGTAGAGGCTGATCGTGTTTATACCGATACTCTAAACCTGCCTGAAGGATTATACGAAATGTATCTGGTTGATACTGCCGGTCAGGGATTGGAATTCTGGTTTATGAGAGATCAAGGCTTTGGTTACATCAGGATACTTGATCTTGAAGGTAATTTACTACACTTATTCACAGCTGATTGCGGCTCCGGCGAAATGCTGGCTTTCCATACAGATCCTGATTTTAAAAAAGATCCCAATGTCGTGCTCTATGATTTCTCTGTATATCCTAAAGTAGTGACTGAAGAATTTGAGTTAGAGGTTTATTCGGGTCATGAGATCGAGCTGGAGCTTGTACTGAAGCATGAGGGGGTTGAAGTGGAAAGACATTATTATCCAAGCACCAAGGGCGGTGTATTCAAGTATAATATTGGCCATCTACCGGATAACCGATACATTGCAGAGGTATATGTAAATGGTGAACTGAAGCATAAGTCGAGATGCCAAAAAGCCACAAACTGGCAGTACTAAAACTATAGAAAGACGAAAGGCCGGAAGGGGTAATCTTAATATTATGAAGCAACTATTAATCCGATCAATGTATATTTGATCAATAATCCCAGAGTGCTAAAAAAAACCACTTTTTTAATTGGGTACTTTATTATTCCGGAGGCCAGACAAATGATTGGGGATGAGAGAGGTAGTACATTGAAAATAAAAATAGTGAAGCTCCCGTATTTATTAATGTACCCAATAGCTCTCTTTTGTTTTTTAGCATTAAAAAAACTGTCTAGCATCTTTTTGCTGAGTGAATAACCTAATAGGTAATCGATTAACTGAGCAGCAATCGCAGTTCCAAGTGAAATGCCTATTAGCAGGATAAGGTTGAAATCATTGCTTACACAATATGAGAATGCCAGTTCAACCGGCATAAGCAAAAAGAAAATGTATCCCGAGAAATGTAATAAAGCAAAGGACTGTAAGCTTTGTTCCCGACCCAGAATCAGATCTTTTCCAAAAGTCAACGAAAAAATCATCGTGGCCATGGTGGCAGTGGCTAGGATTACTAGTATCCTTATGTTTTTTACTTTTTTGGAATCCAAAGGCTAAGAATGTTTTGTTTCAAATATGATTTTTCCTGCGAAGGGTGCAAGATAGGGAAGCTGCGATAATTAATACCTTTTCTCGTCAGGTTTTTATGCAGACTCTTTTTGTTTTCATTAATATTGTTTTTCAAAACTCTTGATCATGTTCAAATTCCGACTTTCTTTTATAGTTATCCTGATTTTAAATTTTCATATTGCTGGTGCTCAGTACAATAGTCGTAATAGTTCTAAATTGTTGTACTTTTTGGATAAGCCGGCTAACACCTGGCATGAAGCTATCCCTATTGGTAATGGCAGTTTGGGGGGGATGGTTTACGGAGGAGTAAAGACTGATACCATTAAACTAAATGAGGAAACTCTTTGGTCGGGTGAGCCAAGGGATTTGCAGAATCATACCGGTTTGGAACATCTACCACAAATCAGGAGTTTACTTAATGAGGGGAAAACAACGGAAGCACAGAAACTGATTGATTCGGTGATGCTAGGTGAGTATAATGAGTGCTATCTTCCGATGGGGGATTTAATTATTTCCAGTCCAGGTGGTCTGGAATATGATGATTATCGTCGTGAGCTAAATCTGGATAAGGCATTAGTGACTACCAGTTTTTCTGTCGGTGATGTAAAGTATAAAAAGGAGGTTTTCTGCTCATACCCTGATCAGGCGATTATCATCAGGATATCTGCAGATAAGCCTGGTATGGTTTCATTAACAGCAAAGCTTGAAAGTCTCTTGAACTATTCTGTTGATTCTGAAAATAACGAGATAATTCTGAACGGTCAGGCCCCTTTGCATGCCTACCCCCACTATATGGGGAAAAAAGATGCAGTTTATAAGGAGGGGCATGGCATGAAATTTCAGATACGTATGGCAATTCAAACCAGAGGGGGTAAAGTGGAAAATATAAATGGTGTTTGTTCCGTGTCAAATGCAGATCTTGTTGAGTTCAGATTAGTTGCTTCTACGGGCTTTAATGGCTTTGATAAAAACCCTGCCACAGAAGGAAAAGATTTTAATTCTATTTGTCAGGATAGGCTACAGGCAATTTCAAACAGTTCATATTCAGATATTTTAGACTCTCATATACGCGATTATTCAGGTCTTTTTCATCGTGTTGAGCTGGATTTAGGCCCTGATAATCATGTAGATGTACCAATAAATGAAAGAATAACGGATTATTCAGGTACTATAGATCCATACCTCACAGCCCTTTATATGCAATTTGGAAGATATCTCTTGATATCAAGTTCCAGAGACGCTGAGTTTGCTCAACCAGCGAATCTTCAGGGTATTTGGAGTAGATCTTTGCAACCACCCTGGAGTTCAAACTGGACATTGAATTGCAATGCCGAAATAAATTACTGGCCTGTAACTATCACAAATCTGGAAGAATGTCACACTCCATTAATCAATATGGTAAAGGAGCTAAGTATTGATGGAGCTAAAACAGCAAAGAACCTATACGATTGCAGGGGATGGATAGCTCATCATAATGCTGATATATGGAGGACCACTTCTCCGGTTGGAGGGACTGGCTTATGGGCGATTTACCAAGTTGGTAGTGCCTGGCTTTGTCATCATCTATGGGAGCAATATGAGTATTTTCAGGATCAGGAATATCTTAAGGAAATTTATCCTTTTATGAGAGATGCTGCTATTTTCTATCTCAACAATCTGCAAAGGGATGAGGATGGCTATCTGGTTACCAATCCATCCGAGTCATTTGAAAATCATTTTAAGAAGCCTGATGGAAGCACAGGATGGGCCTGTGTGGGAGCAACCCAGGATATGCAGATTATCAGGGATTTATTCAGAAATACCATTCAGGCTGCCGAGATATTGGATCTTGACCCGGCGCTATTGAAGCAATTTGTCGCAGCAGAAAAGGAATTATTACCCATGCGTATTAGTCCAACTACCGGAAGGTTGCAGGAATGGAAAAATGATTGGCAGGCTGCTTCTCCCAATGGTGGACAGGTTGCTCATGGATGGGGTCTGGCAGTGGGAAACCAAATCAGTCCGCTTGAAACGCCAGAGCTTGCTGAGGCTTTTAAAAAGACTATTGAATACAGAAGACCTTGGGAATCTTATAATTGTGGCAGTTGGGTTGGCAGCTTCGCAGCAAAATTCTGGGCTCGTCTTTGGGATGGGGATATGACTCAAAAAGTATTATCAACACATTTTAAAAAGGCAGTTTCGCCGAATATGACTGCTAATTTCATGGGAGATTTTTGGGAAATTGATGGAAATTTGGGAATGACTGCAACGATTGCCGAAATGTTTGTTCAAAGTCACACAGGGGAAATCGTTCTCTTACCGGCTCTGCCATCGGCTTATAAAGAAGGACAGGTTAAAGGCTTGCGAGCCAGGGGAGGTTTTGTAACTGATATTTCATGGAAGGATGGATCGCTAAGTGAGGCTACTATTGAGGCAACTCGTGATGGTAGCTGTATCATTAGATACGGTAAAATGACCCGGGAATTGAACTTAAAAAAAGGTGAGAAAGTAACACTTTCCAACTCTCTTGAAGTATTGCCTCTCCCAAGTCAGGCCCAGATTCGCTGGCACAATTACGAAAGGACAATGTTTCTTTGTCTTGATCCATGCACCTGGCAGGGTAGGGAGTACGATAATCACAGCTCTACTCTGGAGGAGATGAAGCTATCAGCACTGGATACTGATCAGTGGTGTGAGGTGGCTAAATCATGGGATGCGAAACTGATACTTTTCGTTGCCAAGCATACAGGAGGCTTCTGTTGGTGGCAAACCCCAACATCAGAATATAGTGTGAAGAATATTCCCTGGAAAGATGGAAAGGGAGATGTGCTGGGCGATTTGGCAGTTTCATGTAAAAAATATGGACTGGATCTTGGCATCTATGTTTACCCCGGAGATGAATTGTGGGGAGCTGGGATTGGAAGTGGAGGTAAAACT
>CAYXQX010000324.1:0-5104 GCA_964467485.1 uncultured Porphyromonadaceae bacterium
AAGAAAATGGGAACAAGTGTCAGGAAAGTTAAAACCAGCGATTTAGATCTAAAGGACCGTTTGGTTGCCATTAACCGGGTAACTAAGGTTACCAAAGGTGGACGGAATTTCAGTTTCTCTGCTATTGTTGTAGTTGGTAACGAGGATGGTGTTGTGGGCTGGGGCCTTGGTAAGGCAAACGAAGTTACAACTGCTATTGCTAAAGGCGTTGAGGCAGCTAAAAAGAATTTAATCAAAGTACCTATTTATAAAGGTACTATTCCTCATGAGCAACTTGCCAGATATGGTGGAGCAACAGTTTGGCTAAAGCCGGCATCCAGTGGAACTGGTGTGAAGGCTGGTGGTGCTATGCGTGCTGTACTTGAGAGTGTTGGTATTAAGGATGTACTTGCTAAGTCCAAGGGATCATCAAACCCACACAACCTGGTAAAGGCTACTATGGAAGCTCTTGTTGAACTGAGGGATGCTTTTACTGTTTCTCAGCATCGTGGAGTTCCAATGAATAAAGTTTTTAATGGTTAATAGGAAATTCAACAGTGATGGCAAAGATCAGAATTAAGCAAATAAAGAGTAAAATTGGTAGTACAAAACGCCAAAAACTCACTCTGGAAGCACTCGGATTGAAGAAAGTAAGTGCTACTGTTGAACATGAAGCAACCGCGCAGATCAAAGGAATGGTCGAGAAGGTGCATCATTTGGTGGCAGTTGAGGAAATTTAATCGGTAAATTGTAACGACGTTAAGGAAATGGATTTAACGAATTTAAAACCAGCAGAAGGTAGTACACACACAGAGAAGCGAATTGGCCGAGGCCAGGGAACTGGTCGTGGCGGTACTGCTACTCGTGGACATAAAGGCCAACAATCCCGGTCAGGATATTCCCGTAAAATTGGGTTCGAAGGTGGGCAAATGCCTCTTCAAAGACGTGTACCTAAGTTCGGATTTAAAAATATCAACCGGAAAGAATTTAAGGGAATAAATATTAGTTCTTTACAGGACTTGGCCGAAAAAAATTCCCTGACCAAAATTGATGTTGAAACTCTTGTTGTTGCCGGATTGGCCAGGAAGAATTCTCTAGTTAAAATTTTGGGTAATGGAACCCTAACTATGAAGCTTGAGGTTAGTGCTCATGCTTTTTCGGAATCTGCTGTAAAAGCCATCGAGGCACAGGAAGGTACCGTAGTAAAACTATAATTGCATGAAGAGGTTTATAGAAACACTGAAAAATATTTGGAGGATTGAAGACCTTCGACAGCGTATCCTAACCACCCTTGGATTAATCATGGTGTACCGCTTGGGAACCCATGTCGTACTGCCTGGTGTTGATCCTTCCCAACTTGGAGCTTTGCAAGCACAAACCAATGATGGTATTATGGGCCTACTGGATATGTTCTCTGGAGGAGCTTTCAGTAATGCCTCAATTCTTGCATTAGGGATTATGCCCTATATTTCTGCATCTATCGTTATTCAATTACTGGGAATAGCAATACCTTATTTCCAACGATTGCAGAAAGAGGGTGAAAGTGGTAGAAAGAAAATCAACCAGATTACAAGATGGCTTACTGTTGCTATTACTGCTGCTCAAGGGCCTAGCTACTTGTTCAACCTCCATAATCAATTGCCCGAATCAGCGTTTATTCTTAAGGGAGTTTTCTTTACCTTATCCTCGGTTATTATTATGACTGCGGGTACCATGTTTGTTATGTGGTTGGGCGAGAAAATTACTGATAGAGGTTTGGGTAATGGTATTTCCTTGATAATAATGATAGGGATTATTGCACGACTACCGGTTTCTATGATTCAGGAAGGAGTTGCAAAACTTGAAGGACAAGGAGGTTTGGTTATGCTTCTTGTTGAGATGATATTACTTTTCCTGGTTTTTGTGGCCTCAATCGCTCTTGTTCAGGCAGTGCGGCGAGTACCGGTTCAATATGCCAGACGAATAGTGGGAAATAAGCAATACGGCGGAGTTAGACAATATATACCACTCAAGGTAAATGCTGCCGGTGTAATGCCTATCATTTTTGCCCAGGCACTAATGTTTCTTCCTATGATGCTTGGTGGCCTTGGTAAAGGTGAAACAGCTGGTAAATTTGTTGCCGCTTTTGCTGATTATACAGGGTTCTGGTATAACCTTACTTTAGCTTTGATGATAATTATTTTCACCTACTTCTATACTGCTGTTACTATAAATCCAACTCAAATGGCTGAGGATATGAAGAGGAATGGTGGATTTATACCTGGAGTAAAACCTGGTAGGAAAACTGTAGAATTTTTGGATACGATTATGTCGAGAATTACATTACCGGGATCAATATTTTTGGCCCTGATTGCAATTCTTCCGACATTTGCTATGATTATAGATGTTCAACCTAACTTTGCTCAGTTCTATGGAGGAACTTCTCTCCTGATCTTGGTGGGTGTGGTTCTGGACACATTGCAACAAATTGAAAGTCATCTTATGATGCGTCATTATGATGGCTTGATGAAATCTGGTCGAATTAAAGGCCGTGCAGGCGGTGGGGCTTCGGCCATCTAGCTTGCAAAAATGCGTTCTTTGTATGGTAACATTTAAAACAGATGAAGAAGTTGAATTACTTAGACAAAGTAATCGACTAGTTTCTAAAACTCATGCGGCAGTTGCCCCATTGATGAAGCCGGGAGTCACAACTCGCGAAATAGACAAGACAGCAGAGGAGTTTATCCGGGATAACGGTGGAACGCCTGGCTTTAAGGGCTATCAGGGATTTCCAAATGCTCTCTGTATTTCAGTTAATGACCAAGTGGTCCACGGTATTCCTTCTGGTTATATCTTAAAAGATGGTGATATTGTGTCTGTTGACTGTGGAGTATATAAAAATGGTTTTCATGGAGATTCAGCTTATACATTTGCGGTGGGAGAGATAAAACCGGAGGTTGAAAAACTTCTTAGGGTTACGAAGGAATCACTCTATTTGGGTATAGAAAATGCAATTGTAGGAAATCGCTTGGGTGATATAGGACATGCTGTGCAAACACATGCGGAAAGAAATGGATTCTCTGTAGTAAGAGAAATGGTGGGGCATGGTGTTGGTAGAAATTTGCATGAAGCCCCTGAGGTGCCAAATTATGGTCGTAAAGGGAGTGGAATGAAACTTAAAAATGGACTTGTTTTGGCAATTGAACCAATGATCAATCTGGGTAAAAGATTTATCATTCAAAATGATGATGGATGGACAATCAGAACTTCTGATGGAAAGCCTTCCGCACATTTTGAACATGTGGTGGTTATTAGACCCGGGAAAGCAGATATTTTGTCTGATTTTAGCTTGATTGAGGAAAAATTATTAAACAAAATATAGATTGAAATGGCAAAGCAACCCTCAATAGAACAAGACGGTACGATTATAGAAGCATTATCGAATGCGATGTTCCGTGTTGAATTGGAAAATGGACATGTAATAACTGCCCATATTTCCGGAAAAATGAGGATGCATTATATTAAGATCCTGCCCGGAGATAAGGTGAAAGTGGAAATGTCACCATATGACTTGACCAAAGGCAGAATAACTTTTAGATATAAAAATTAAAGAAAAAGCAAACCATGAAGGTACGAGCATCTATTAAAAAGCGTAGCTCAGATTGCAAAATTGTTCGCCGGAAAGGCCGGCTTTATGTAATCAATAAGAAAAATCCCAGATACAAGCAGCGTCAGGGGTAAAGAGGTTCAATTGAAAAAAAACTAGTTTATGGCACGTATAGTTGGTGTTGACATACCAAACAACAAAAGAGGTGAAATAGGGCTTTCCTATGTATATGGGATCGGTAGAAGCTCTGCTCAAAAAATTCTTGACTCAGTTGGCATTGATAGGAATATCAAAGTTGATGACTGGACTGATGATCAGACAAATTCAATCAGGAATTATATAAATGATAATTTCAAGATTGAAGGTGAGTTACGTTCGGAAACGCAAATGAATATCAAGCGATTGATGGATATTGGTGCGTATCGCGGAATTCGTCATCGTATCGGTTTGCCGGTAAGAGGACAGAGTACAAAGAACAATGCGCGTACTCGTAAGGGAAAAAGAAAAACTGTTGCAAACAAAAAGAAAGCAACTAAATAATTTTAAGTAATGGCAAAGAGTAAAGTTAAAACCGCCAAGAAAAGGGTTGTACAGGTTGAACCACTAGGGCAGGCCCATATACATTCTTCATTTAATAACATCATTGTAACTCTGACAAACAATTCAGGTCAGGTGATTTCTTGGTCGTCAAGTGGGAAAAATGGTTTCCGCGGATCTAAAAAGAATACACCATATGCTGCACAGATTGCCGCTGCTGATTGTGCCAAGGTTGCTTATGATGCTGGATTAAGGAAGGTGAAGGTTTTTGCAAAAGGACCTGGAAACGGACGTGAATCTGCTATTCGTACTATTCACAATAGTGGTATCGAGGTTATTGAAATTGTGGATGTTACACCAATGCCACATAATGGCTGTCGTCCTCCTAAAAGGAGAAGAGTCTAAGGTAAAGAGAGAAGTATAATAAAGATAAATTGAAGATAAATGGCTAGATATATAGGACCTAAGACCAAAATTGCTAGAAAATTTGGTGAACCTATTTACGGACCCGATAAGTATTTTGAGCGAAAGAACTATCCTCCGGGATCACATGGTGCTAACAGAAGAAGACGTAAACTTTCTGAATATGGCGTTCAGCTAAAGGAAAAACAGAAAGCTAAATATACTTATGGCGTTCTTGAGAAGCAATTCTCTAATCTGTTTAAAAAGGCTCAGGCTACCAAGGGCGTTACTGGTGAAGTACTTTTGCAATTACTCGAAGCACGCCTTGATAATGTTGTGTATCGTCTGGGGATTTCTCCCACACGAGCAGGTGCTCGCCAATTAGTAGGACACCGCCATATTACAATAAATGGTGCTGTACTTAATGTTCCTTCTTATTCCGTGCGTCCTGGTGATGTCGTGGGAGTGCGTGAAAAATCAAAAGCACTTGAGATCATTCAGGATTCACTGGCTGTAAATAGGCCGGGTAGCCCTTGGCTTGAGTGGGATGTGGAAAAATTGGCGGGTAAATTCAGTAATCTCCCCGCCAAATATTAAACA
>CAYXQX010000325.1:0-5095 GCA_964467485.1 uncultured Porphyromonadaceae bacterium
AAACCGGTAACATGACCTTTCCCCCAAGCTTTTGGAAGTGCCGGCAACAGATGAATTGTGCCATTATGTGATTGTAGCAGCATTTCTGCAATTCCTGCAGTACCGCCAAAGTTTCCATCTATCTGAAAAGGAGGATGATTATCAAACAGATTGTTTTTTGTTGATTTGGCAAGCAACATCTGTAAATGATTCCAGGCTTCTTCGCCATCATTAAAACGGGCATAAAAATTAACAATCCAGGCTCTGCTCCATCCTGTATGGCCACCTCCACTTTGTAATCTTCGTTGAATTGTTTTTCTGGCTGCTTCATACAATTCAGGCGTGTCTTCGGTTATTTGACTTAAGGGATATAAACCAAGTAAATGCGACATATGCCTGTGCCCAACTTCTACTTCTTCATAATCTTGTATCCACTCTTGAATGGTTCCATTCTCACCAATTTGGACAGGAGGCAGTCTTTTCTTTATTGCCGCCAGTTCTACAGCATATTCCTTATCAATTTTTAGTAAGTCGGAGGATTTTATGATAATATCAAATAATTCATTAATAATCTGAATATCAGTAGTGGCAGCATAGGTTAGAGAGGATCTTTCTTTTTTATCGGTATCAGGTACAAAAAAGGCATTCTCCGGAGAATGAGAAGGGTTTGTAACAAGGTATCCTTCAGGTGATTCTCTTAGAAATCCTTTGATGAAATCTGCAGAGCCTTTAAGAAGAGGATAGATGTTTTTCAGGTATTCAATATCACCGGTGAATTCAAAATGGCGGTATAAAGGAAAGGTCATCCACGGCCCATCCAGTGGAGTTATACCCCAAACCCCGTCTGCTACGCCGGTCCGTCCAAATGGATCAGTAAGATGGTGTAAAGTCCATCCTTCTGTTCCATACATGCTTTTAGCTGTAACTTTACCCGGTATAGTGAGCTTATCCATGAATCCTGCTAATACCAAACTTGTTTCAGACAGGTTACAAACTTCAGCAGGCCAATAATTCATCTGAAGATTGATATTAGTATGGAAATCGGCATTCCAGGGAGCATCAAAACGATCATTCCATAATCCCTGAAGATTGGCAGGCAATACACCCGGTTCTCTTGATGACCCCATTAACAAATACCGGCCATACTGAAAATAGGTGGCAACAAGCCCGTTGTCAATACTTCCTTCTTTCACACGATTGAGCCTTTCATCCGTAGGCAGGTTTTGAAGACTGTCAATCCCAAGACTTAAATCAACGCGCCCGAACATATCACTATGGTCTTTTATATGTTCTTTCATTATTGCGTCGAATGATTTATCAACTGATAAATCCAAAATATCATTGCAAATTTTCAGTGGGTCAAGTTTTTTAGAAACATCCAGTTGATTAATATCGTAATCGGTGGCTCCAGTCAGGTAAATTGTAAGTGATCTGATCGACTTATAAGTGAGTTTGTTTTCCGAACTATCCAGTTGACCGCCATCATTTATTGCTTTCGCGATGGACGAAAATTTCATATGGGCTCCGGCAGGTCCTTTATTAGCATTTTCCTCGTCAATGATCTGGCCCTTCATAATTATTTCACCATCAGTAGTATAATTAATAACAGCATCCTTTTGCCTCGACATTTCCAGATCAACATCAAAGGGCTTAGTAGCTGAGATATGGACAGCTATTAAATTTGAAGGTGCTGAGGCGAATACCTCTTGTGTGATTTGCATATCATCAACATCAAAAGTAGATGAAGCAATTCCTGAGTTCAGGACTAATTCTCTTTGGTAATTATCAACATCTCCTTTCCAATGATAATTAATCAGGAGATCACCCATGGTTTGATGGGAACGTACATTTGGAGGTGTTCCCAGGAGCTTATCTCTTGATAAGGTATACGCTTCCTGATAATTACCTTCAAAAATCAGTTCTTGAATTTTAGGCAAATTTTCCAGAGCATCAGGATTATTATTGTCTATTTTACTTCCAGCCCACAGACTTTCCTCATTGAATTGTATCCTCTCCGTGTTGGGATCACCAAAAACCATAGCTCCCATTCTTCCGTTGCCAACAGGCAGAGCTTCGGTCCATTCGGCAGCTGGTTCATCATACCACAGTCGGTAAATAGTCGATTCCGTTTCCTTTTGGGTACATCCTGCAATGATCAGCAAGAGAATTATTGGGGTTATTAGGTTTTTCATTTTTTTTATTTGGTTATCAGTTATCCCGTTATCCGTTATCCGGTTATTCAGTTATCAATTACAATTAACCATTGACCATTAACAATTAACCATTCTTTACTCTATTTTATTATTTCGAAAAATACTCTCTCTGTTTTTTTTGGCCAATGATTATTAATATCGTTAACATCAGCTGTTTCAAGATGCGGATCCAGGGTTATTTTTTTTACTTCTTTTGGGTACATAAAGACTTTGCTGACCTCCTTCTGGTTCTTCAACCATATTTCAGCAGGTATCCTAACTTCATCTTTGGTGCCGTCTTCAAACTCAAATTCTAAGATAATGGGCATTATCAAGCCTCCTAAAGATTGGATTTTGATTTCATAAAAAAGTTGTCCCTGTTTGAGTTGTTGTAATTCTTCAACAGTAAATTTATCTCTTAACTCATTTTTCCTTTTTAATTCTGAAGGTGAAACCAGAGGTTTTGGTTCGTTGTACTTGTCCCTCAGAGATTTGTCTTTGTCAATTTCACTAATTATTATTTCTTTATCTCTCAGGGTGGCTATTGACAGCCTCTGTTTTTCCTTAGTGTATTCAGCTGATCTTATGGTAGATGCTTCATCAAAAACCGCTTCATAAACAACAACATTTTCTATTGATAAATCAACATGATCTGTGGAGAAAAACCATCCACGCCAGAACCAGTCGAGATCAACCCCGGAAGCATCTTCCATGATTCGGAAAAAATCTGCTGGCTGAGGATGTTTGAACATCCAGGTACTTGCGTATTCTTTAAAGGCCTGATCGAACAGTTCACGGCCCAGTATGGTTTCACGCAAGATATTGAGTCCAACAGCAGGTTTTCTGTAGCTGTTCATTCCACCCTTAAGCAAAGCATCTGCGTCAGTCATAATGGGCACAATAGTGCTTTTGTCGCTCTTCATATAAGCCGTCATTTCCGTTGGCATACCCGACCAGACTTGGTTGACATCCCACTCACGGTCTGCAAGCCCCTGCATAAAGACATTAAAGCCCTCATCCATCCATGCCCACTGTCGCTCATCGCTGTTTACAATCATAGGGAAAAAATTATGGCCAACCTCATGTCTGACAACCCCAATTAGCCAGTCTCTTGTTCCTTTTGCATAAGTTCCATCTGGATTTGGCCTTCCTCCATTGAAGGCTATCATGGGGTATTCCATTCCCTGACTGGCATCAATCGATTGTGCAACAGGGTAGGGAAAATCAAAGGTGAATTTGGAATAGGTCTTGAGTGTATGTGCAATAGTTTTCGTTGAAAATTTGCTCCATAGCGGATTGCTCTCCTTGACATAGAATGACATAGCCAGAGCATTATTATTTTTAAAAGGCACACTCATAGCATCCCATATAAATTTGCGGGAGCTGGCAAAGGCAAAATCACGTACATTACTTGCTTTAAAGTTCCATTTCTTAGTTGTGCTGCTCTTTCCCTTTTCATTTTCAATAGCTTCATCCTCTGTCACAATAAAAACAGGTTGGCCTGATTTCTCAGCCTGACTAATCCTTTCCTGCATTTTACCCGACAGCACTTCTTTGCTATTCTGCAATTCACCGGTAGCTGCCACTATATGGTCAGAGGGTACCGTAATAGAAACATCAAAGTTGCCAAATTCAAGAGCAAATTCTGATCCACCAAAAAACTGCTTGATCGACCAGCCCCTGTCGTTGAAAACACAGAGGCGAGGGTAAAACTGGGCAATGGCATAAATGTACTCATCCTGATCCGGGAATGGTTCATATCCGGATCGTCCACCATTAGTCCTCATGTTATTGAGATTGTAATGCCAGTTAATGCTAAGTTTTGTAGTTTTTCCCGGTAAGAGAGGCTCTTCCAGAATGACCTTCAAAATAGTATAGTTTTTTATTGTTTCAATTGATTTACCCTTAATATCCTGAACAGACTCAATAATGAACCCACCGTCAAAATCATTATCACGCTTCATAAAAGTTGATATGTGCTCTCTGGAATTCATTCTTGACGGAGCTACCTGACTTCCTATAGAATTTTTTTCCCGTACATTCTGATCCAGTTGGATATAGAGATAATTTAGGGTTTCAGGTGAGTTATTATGATATGTGATTAACTCTTTTCCGGTAATCACCTTATCAGTTTCATTAAGAGTGATATCCATTAAGTAGTCAACCTGCTGCTGGTAGTAATCGGGCCCAGGCCTGCCACTTGCTGTCCTGTAAGTGTTGGGCGTTGGCAATTCCTCTGTCAACTCTCTGAAAATATTCTTATTGGTATTTTCCTGTGAAAATATTAGTGCTGGAACAGAGATAATCAATGCCAGAACAAACAATTTTTTTCTTTTCATGAATCTATAATTTTTTTGTTTTCTATTCCTTATCGACGTTCCCAACCGGCTTTACGTTTTCCTGTACCTTCCTTTTCGCTATTCCCCAGCTCTTCCTTCATTGCTTCTGCTTTTCTCAGAAGATCATCAACGATATCAGGATTTTGTGCAGCAATATTAATCTGTTCAGAAATATCATCCTCAAGGTTGAACAGGGATAGCTCTAACTGTGAGCTGATCCCCTGCATGCCATATTTATTTCCATTCTCATTCTTCGATACAGCGGTATAATTATGAGGCAGGTGAAGCTTCCATATTCCACTTCGTATAGCTTGAAGTTCCCAACCATTGTAATAGCAATATGTGTCAGTTGGGCTGACAGCATCTTTCTTCCCAATAATGAGATCGGATATGTCATGGCCATCGATCTTATTATCAGACAATTCAGATCCTGTAATCCTTGCTATTGTAGGTAGAAGGTCAATAGTCGCTGTTAGTTCACTACAAGTTGTCCCATTAGGAATTTTACCAGGCCATTTCATGATACATGGAACCCTCATTCCTCCCTCAAAGGTTGTCATTTTACCTTCCCTTAATGGTGTCGCC
>CAYXQX010000326.1:0-5095 GCA_964467485.1 uncultured Porphyromonadaceae bacterium
TGCTGTTTTCATAGTTATTCGTTTTTACCATTTACCTATACTACCCACTAACTCATTTAATATATACCCAGGCATTAGCCGAATAGGGAGCAAGCCTGACGTCGAGATTATTCTTTAAAACTTTAATTCTTTCCTCCTTACTCTTGATTCTATGAATATTATCAGGGGAGTTAAAATCATCGAGAGCCTCAGCATAAACAATCAGGTGTGTTTTAATCGGATCAAATCGTGTGTTGAGATCCTTCAAATCAAAAGAACACTCCTTAACTGAGCCGCTGAAATTGAGTGCCATAATGGTGAAGGCTGACTTTTCCTTATTCCAGGCAGCCTGAAGGACAATATCCGGATCTTTATCCTTGTCAACGATTTCCAAAGGATAATCAATCTGAAGTTTGTTCAGAAACTCCAGGGCTTTTCCTGATGATGAAAGGAATACCGTCTCCTTCGCTGTGTTGATTAGGTTCTCGCCCCAGGTGTCATTCAGGCTGGTGAAATTGAGATAAGCATAGTCTCCACCAAAATTCTGGAAATGAATGAACTGATCCAGTACACTCATTCCAAAAGCCCATCGTACCGACATATTTTGAAGTGATTCATCGTTGACATCCTCAACCCGGTTTAATCCATCAACCCCTTTGGTAGAGCGCTCTAAAGGAGCTCGAAACTCACTGTGGCACATTTGAATTGATCTGTTGTGTTTCTTGTTATATTCCCTGATAATCTCAATGTCTGCAGTTTGCTCATCTATACTACCGCCACGGTTATTAACAACATCAATATACTCACCGGCAATTTCCAGCATTTCCCTGAGCTTCGAATTATATATCCAGTAATCTCCCATTACTGTTTTTATGCTTGGATCAATTTCTTTCATCGCTTTTGAAAACTCCACGCATTTTTCAGCATAGGTAATTGCATCCATTTTCCGATACATCTCATTTTCTAATTCCCAATACTTAACATTCAAGGGTTCCGAGTGACCATATTTGGCTCTCAATTTATTATCTGGTTCATTGCAGAAAGACAGCCATTCCAGTGTATTCTCGATGGGCTTAAACATCAGGGGCACACAAATCTGAGGTTCGGCATGAATTTCCCTGCAAAATTCAACAAATTCAATAGTGCCAATATCGTTCATTACCGGACTGTTCCAAAAAGAAGTTAAATCTACCGGACGATAGAAGTCTTCGCCAATTCCATCCCGCCAATCGTAAAAAGATGCATAGCAACCGCCAGGAAACCTCATGCAGGAAACCTCAAGATTAGAATTAAGTATATCCACAACATCTTTTCGCCATCCTCTAACATTGTCCGAAGGCATTAATGAGACTAAATCAAGACCGACCCGAGTGTTTGCCGGAATTTTAACTGCGAAGGTAGCCCAGCCTTCAAAATCCGAGGCAGACAGTTCCAGTTCATACTTATCAAACGAATGCGTATTAACTTGAAGGGTCTTTTCAATAATTGGCCTACTAAAATCCTTTCCTATGTACAAACCAATAACAACATTAACCGAATTTTCTGAAAACTTTTCGGCTCCAAAACCGCTTCCATCGTTAAAGTAACCTGAAAAATTGTAGCTCATCCCTTTACGGATAAACATACCATCCTGAGCGAAATACACAGGGTCCGTTTTGGATTTGTTCGAAATATTGATGTTGGTTTTTGAATGACAGGCCGGCCAATAACCACGATTCTTACTATAATTTGATAATGTATCACCATCTGATTTAGACAGGTACCAGGATTGCTGTTCGTAACCTGAATGCCACCAGTTCTCCATCTCTTTTTTGGGCTTTGTAAATTCAACCCAATCAGTAATGTATGCTTTATCCTCCTCAAAACTGCGATTGTAAAGCATTTCAGACCAGAGGTTCTCGTAGCGACCAAATCCGAGTTCAATGAAACTGCCATATAGCAGAGGGCTTACGGGTTTTTCGACTGTTACAACGTCTTTAATGGCATATTCTAAAACCTGGGCTTCAGTTACCCCTACTGATAAAAGAGATGTGGCAAGAGATACTAATATTGTTATCCTTTTCATTTTTACAAATTATTTACCCAAACTAGTGACTCCTTTGTTTTTTACTTTTTCTATAAAACCTGATGAATCAAAATTCAAACTATCAATACATAGTTCCCTAAACAAACCTTTGTCATTACTCTCACGTATGCGATGATAAAGAATATAGGCTTGCCCATCCTCCTGATAAACAGCATGATGACCAGGTCCGCGTGTAGTACTATCTTTACTTGTTGTAAGTATTGGACTGTTCTTGCCCTCTTTCCAAGGTCCAAAAGGGGTTTCCCCAATTGAATATCGAACTTCATAGGTTTCATTATAGCATAGTCCTTCTGAGTACATTAAGTAATAATTATCTTTGACTTTCAGCATGAACGGAGCTTCAAAAAAATTAGGAGGTGTTACATCAACAGGATCATTCTTCATGCTTACCATATCATCGGATAAATTCACGACAAAACAATGCCCATTCATCCAATTAAATCCAGAACCCCAGTAAAGATAAACCTCTCCGTCATCGTCAATAAATACCTCAGCATCAATCATGTGACAATCAGGGAAAGCAGTAGCTGCAATGAGAGGAGAATTGTCCTCTTTTGCATTTTTCCATGGGCCCAAAGGATGTTCACTTACCCCAACCCACACTTCGCTGCCAACAGATACATACATGTAAAACCTACCGTCAGTAGCTTTAATAACCGAAGGAGCCCAAACCATATTGCCAGAAGACGTTGGACTTGTACATGCCGCTTTGGTGGGCCAGTTTAGGTGAGCGGTTTCCCAGTTTTTAAAATCAGTGGAGTATAGCACAGCTAGACTATCTGCCCCCCAGGGATCAATCGTAGCATAAATAAAATACTTTCCCTGATACTCGACAATAGAAGGATCAGCGTAATCACCCTCAATAATAGGGTTGCTAAGTGTCTCTTTTTTAACGGTATCACAACTAAAAAGGAAAAAGGCGATCAACAAGATAAGTAACTTGCTCATAATGAGTCATAGTTTTAAATCAGTTTAGAATAGCTTTATCAATCTCATAAAAACGAGCAGCCGCATTTAGAAAGTGAGCTGTTACCCACAGTACGGTCCAATGCTCTACATAACCACCTCGAAAATTATAGATATTGGATAAATCTCCGGCCTGAGCGAAATTAGTATGCTGTATCTGCTCTCCATGCGAGCCAAAAGGATCGATCATTTGTCCGCAAGAGCGGTACATTAGAATTGCCAGACGCTGTAAATTCTCATCTTTCAAATATTTCCCAAGCTTATAAATATCAGGCGTAAAAAAGACCCCAAAGACATCGAGGTGCTGATTCTGTGCTGAAACGATAGTCCACCCCCGGCTCTTGAATCCATGATTCGCTAACCGTGAAGGTGGCATAGGAATGTCCCAGACCATTGAATAGCTCAGTGTAACATAGGCGGCATGAGTTGCGTACTCCAGATATTTCTGCTCTTTTGAAAACTCATACATGGCCAAAAATCCTTGAAAAGCAGCCCAGGCTCCTTCTTTGTCCTCACAGCTTGCGTCAAGTGTGCCACCCCAGTAAGGTTCTTCCATGGAAAGATGACGCTTCGCATAATAATCCGCTGCTTTTCGTGCAGCCAGAGCGTATTCTTTGTTTTTAAATATTTCCGATGCCTTGCACAATGGGGCAATATAAAAAGCTTCGTTGGTTGAAACAGGATCCCAATTATCCTCCAATATCCGTGCAGAATGAATATCACATGCTTTCTTCAAAAAGTCTTTCCATTTTAAAGGATTATAGATCTTGTTCTTTTGTGCTGATTCGATAGCATTAGCAAAATTGCACATGGCCTGGCCTTGCGACACGTTGTCTTGTGCCTTCCACTTATCTTCATTTACCAAGTAGATTAAATGAAATCCATTTTCATTGAAGGGAGAGCCTGACAAGAAGTCAAGAGAACGCTGTATTTGATTGTCAACCTCCAAGCCCTTTAATAAAGGTTTCAGTTCTTGCAAGGCATAACCTAAGGAAGCCGCCTGGCCGCACCAACCCATCACATATTCCGGCCCCCATTGGAGGGGATACATACAAAATCCGGCACTCTTCTCATCTTCATGCCATCGAGTAGTGGCAAACAAATATTTCGACTCTATGATTTCCCTGAAAGAAGGCATATCCTCAGAATAGAATGGCTTAAAAATATCGATGCTGGTTTGAATAGCTTCCTTGAATGCAAAGCCCTCTTGGATAAGAGGATGAGCTTCTATGTAAAAGGTTTTCTCAATGACTGCATTGGGCTTAACATTCAACCAAGTGTCTCCATATGGCAGGGATTTCCCCTGATAGGCTTTTGCAACACTCTTCTGTCCATTCATAGCAATTGGACCTGAAAGAAGCTTCATCTCTGTGGTGTTATTTGTGGCGCTTACTCCTAAAGACCACCATTGATCGGGAATGTTGGCGTCTGGAGCCAAGGATGGCTGAGAGTGCAATGAAACACCGAAGCCTTGATCCTTGACAGTAATTTCAGCACAGACAAATGGCATGGAAAACCGATGCTCTTCAAACAGAGCCTCAGGTGCATATTCTCTATCAAAAGTCGGTACGCATGTTTTACAATTACCATAGCCTGAAGGATTTCCATAATAAAGAATTCCAGGCATGAATATTCTATCTGTATAATCAGGTAGTTGCCAGCGTACAGACAAGGTCACTTTGGGCAAAACCACATCTCCATGCCATTCATAGCGGCGTATACATTTTATTCTATCCCCCTCCTGTCTGTAAGCATCACGCATAAGCCATTGCCCAGCTGCCATTTCCATTTTACCGTATAGGATAGTCCATTCATTTTCTATTACCATGCTGTCTGCTGATGCATGATGCCAATCTGCACACCAATCATTTTGCCAATCTGCGGCAATAGACCACAGGCCATCTTCGGGGGCTTTCAACAGTGTCACGCTATTGCAGGTGAAAGAAGGGGAGTAAAACTCCTCCTGATTGATTTTCAGTCTTGTTTGTGCATTGCCAAAAAGCGTGCATACAAACAAAAGCATTAATGAGGTAAGTGTTTTTTTCATTTCTTAAATTGAGGCAT
>CAYXQX010000327.1:0-5087 GCA_964467485.1 uncultured Porphyromonadaceae bacterium
AAACCTGTTGTAATGTTTAGATGTGGTAATGTCGAGGAGGTAATCTTTTAGTGCACCGGTATTAGGATCGATGGCCATATTGTTGTCATTCAAGATAACCAGTAAATCAGATTTTTCATTACCTGTATTATTCAAGCCCTCAAAAGCCATTCCTCCAGTAAGAGCGCCATCTCCAATAATAGCCACAGTATGTTGCTTAGAACCACTTTTGCGGTCAGCAGCAACAGCCATACCAAGTGCAGCTGATATAGATGTAGAACTGTGACCCGTACCAAATGCATCATATTCACTTTCCGCCATCTTAGGAAAGCCACTGATCCCCTTGTACTTACGATTGGTCTTGAACAGTTCCCTCCTACCTGTTAGAATTTTATGACCGTAGGCCTGATGGCCCACATCCCAGATAATTTTATCAATTGGAGTATCATAAATATAATGAAGAGCAACAGTAAGCTCAACAACACCCAAACTGGCACCAAAATGACCCGGGTTACATGATACCTCATCAATAATAAAGTCCCTTAACTCTGAACATAACTTAATCAGTTCATCATAACCCAACTTCTTGAGATCATCAGGACTATCTATAGTCTCCAGTAAAGGGTAGCTCTTTTTTATAGCGTCAAGTTCTTTTTTCACCTCTAGAAAGATACAATTAATTGCCGGGTTATGTTTGAAGATGATCCCGGCTCAATGATTACCTTTGCATTATTAAATATCTAATCTGATTTTATTGAATAACTCTTCAAATTTAATAATAGTATGAAAAACTGGGTGGTGATTTTGTTAACTCTTTTATTGTTTTCCAGTAGTTGTGTAACACTCAAGCGATACCGTGATCTGGAATCCACAAATGGGTCGCTCGAGAACAGCATGGACAAGCTAAAAACGACCAATAGAGAACTGGAAATCCGTCAAACGGAGAACCAAAGCCGCATAAAAGTATTAGAAGGCCAAGTAAAAGATCTTGAAAAACAGATCCTGGATGAACGCCGAAAATACAATGTGATGGAGCAAAAATATCTCAAGTCGGAAGAACTCTATCAAAATCTTCTTAAAATACAAAACGAACTGGTGTCAGGAAGTGATATCGAAACACGTAAACTTCTGGCCGAACTTCAGCAAAACCAGCAAGAACTACTAGTGAAAGAAGACTACCTTAGAACACTGGAAGATTCATTAAATCAGAAAAAAGTTAACCTTGAAATCCTTCAAAAAGATTTCGAAGATCAACAAGCACGCCTGGTGGAACTTGAATATGTTATCAATCAGAAAGATTCCCTGATGACTGCCTTAACCTCCAAAGTTTCTGAAGCTCTTTTCTCTTTTAAGGATGATGAGCTAAGCGTGGAAATGAGAAACGGTATGCTATATGTCTCTATGGAAGAAAAACTGCTTTTCAAATCAGGCAGCTTCGAGGTAGGTGACAAAGGTAAGGATGCTACAAATAAACTATCGGCCGTTCTCGAGGTAAATCCTGATATACAAATCCTTATCGAAGGTCACACCGATAATGTGCCATACAATGGAGCAACCAATCTGATGATAGATAACTGGGACTTGAGTGTTAAAAGAGCAACATCAATAGTACGTATCCTGATGAAAAATTCCAATATTGACGCATCACGATTAACTGCAGCTGGAAGAAGTAAATATCTCCCGGTTGATACAAACGAAACAGCTGAAGGCAAACAAAAAAATCGCAGAATCGAGATAATCCTCACTCCAAAATTGGACGAATTGTTTGATTTGATTTCGAGGTAATCGCCGGACTGGCACAAGGCCCAGTCCCTACACGGTCATGATGTCTGTTTCCTTGGCGTCGATAATATCATCAACCTGCTTGATAAATTTGTCGGTCAGGTCCTGAATGATGCTCTCTGCGTCCTTCTCAACATCCTCCGACAAACTCTCTTTGAGCAACTTCTTTAATTGATCGTTGGCATCCCTCCTGTTGCTCCTTATACTTATTTTTGCAGCTTCCCCTTCATTTTTAACCTGCTTAACCAAATCTCTTCGACGATCTTCTGTAAGCATAGGAATATTTATCCTGATGATCTCTCCGTTGTTCTGAGGAGTGATACCAAGATTTGCAGCCAGTATTGCCTTTTCGATTGGCTCAATCATGGTTTTCTCCCATGGTTGGATGGCCAGAGTTCTGGCATCCGGCACGTTGATACTGGAAACCTGACTAAGCGGTGTAGGGCTACCATAGTAGTCAACCATAATACCATCGAACATATTAATACTGGCACGACCAGCCCTGATCCTTGAAAGTTCAGATTCTAGGTACTTTAAACTCCGCTGCATGTTCTCCTCAGCGTCCAACTGTATTAGTTCAACTTCTTCGTTCATGGTTTTAAATTGATTGATAATAAACGCTAAAATATCTAATTCTGAATTAATGTTCCAACCTTTTTCCCAGAAATTACTTTTTTTAGGTTTCCGGGCTCATCCATATTAAATACCAAAATAGGTAATTTATTCTCCCTGCACATGGTAAAAGCAGTCTGATCCATTATCCTGAGCTTCTTGTCAAGCACCTCCTTAAAGCTCACCGCATCATACTTCACCGCTCCAGAATCCTTCTCAGGATCAGCAGTATAAACCCCATCCACTCGTGTGCCTTTGAGCAGTACTTCCGCATCAATCTCAATACCTCTCAAAGCAGCTGTAGTGTCAGTGGTAAAATACGGATTACCTGTCCCTCCCGAAAAAATACAAATCGTGTTTTCTTCAAGAGCCTCAAGCACCTTGTCGCGCGACCAATAATCAGCCACCGGTTCCATCCGGATAGAAGTGAACAGTCGTGTCTTGATCCCTTTCTTTTTGAAGGCCGACTGAAGAGCAAGGCCATTAATAACCGTAGCCAGCATACCCATATAATCACCCTTCACCCTGTCGAAACCCGCTTCCGTTCCCAATAAACCACGGAAGATATTTCCTCCACCAATCACAATTCCAATACCAACTCCCATTTGATTGACCTCAGATATCTGGTTGATATATTCGTCTAATCGTACGGGGTCGATACCCTGATTACCATCACCTGATAAAGACTCACCACTCAGCTTAAGTAATATTCTCTTGTACTTTAACATCGATTTATAATTAAATGGCAAGATAAAAAAAAAGAGGATGCCAATCTAAAGCAGCCCCTGTCTTTTTATCTGATCTCGTATTTCCAGAATAACCGCCCCGAGTAAACTCGGGATCAGCAAGCTGAAATAACGGAATAACGGAATAACGGAATAACGGATTCCTACAACCCGTACATCGCAATAATCTCCTCCTTAGTCTTGCCAAGTATATCATATTTCTTGCCAACCTTGATAAATGCATCCAGCGCTTTATCCAGATGATGTATTTCATGACCGGCAGAAATCTGCGTTCTGATCCTGGCTAGTCCATTAGGAACAACAGGGAAAAAGAACCCAATTGCATAAATACCCAGCTCAAAAAGATCAGCAGAAACATCCTGTGCCAGTTTGGCGTTGAACAGCATAACCGGAACAATGGGTGTATTTCCATCTTTTAAAACGAAGCCGGCCTCTGTCAGCCCTTTTCTCCAGTATGCAGAATTATGCTCCAGCTTATCCCTTCTCTCTGTGCTTTCCGACAAAATATCCAAAACCCTGAGAGCACCAGCCACAATAACCGGAGCCATCGTATTGGAAAACAGATATGGGCGAGCTTTCTGACGACACATCTCCACTAATTCTTTCCTTCCTGAGACACATCCTCCGGATGCTCCACCAAGAGCCTTACCAAATGTGGTGGTAATGATATCTATCTTACCCATCCGGCCAAAATGTTCATGGGTTCCACGACCGGTTTTCCCTATGAATCCTGATGAATGTGATTCATCAAGGAGAAGCATAGCATCATATTTTTCACATAAATCAACCAGTTCATCCACCTTAGCCATATCACCATCCATGGAATAAACACCATCATTCACCACCAGCCTGATTCGCTTGTCGGCATGAAGTTGGAGCTTCTTCTCCAGGTGAGCCATATTGGAATGCTTGAAAGTATCATGCATTGCAGGAGCAAGACGGATACCGTCAATCAGTGAAGCATGTACAAGCCGGTCAGATATTATCACATCCTCTGATGTTAAGATAGCTTCGAATACGCCAGCATTTGCATCCATGCATGATGGAAAAAGGATGGTGTCTTCAGTCCCCAGAAATCTGGTCATCTTTTGTTCTAACTCACGATGGATATCCTGAGTTCCGCAAATAAATCGAACAGATGACATGCCATATCCCCGGCTGTCAAGCCCTTCGTGAGCCGCCTTAATGACCTCAGGATGTGAGGATAAGCCTAGGTAATTATTGGCGCATATATTTATGACCTTCTTTACTTCACTTCCCGTAGGATACTCAACCTCTATATCTGCCTGCTGAGTTGAGTGTATGAATCTTTCTTTTTTAAACAGTCCGGCATGCTCTATTGTATCAAGTTGCTCCTTGTAAAGGTTTCTGATTTTATCGCTGTAGCCCATGGTTGATAGTTTTTTATTGGTATTGTTGTACTAGTGTTACTATTCTGTTTACGTTGTCAAAAGCCTCTGGTGTTGCTTTGTCATCTGGTATGGAGATCTGATATTTCAACTCCAGAAATCTCTTTAGAGATACCATCGAAAAAGAGTCAACTAATCCACCGGAAATCAGCGGAGTATCGTATTGTACATCATCATCGTCCTCAGCATATTCTTCAATTACGTATTCCAGGATAACTTTTTTCATTTCTTCTGTGCTTGCCATAATTATTTAGATTTTAAGTTTGTTGGTGTGGGTATTAGTCTTCTAATGTTGATGTATCACCTATTTCTTCCCCCCATTCCTGAGCGTGAAGCAGTCGTCTCATGATCTTACCACTCCGGGTTTTGGGAAGTTTATCGAGATACTCTATCTCTTGTGGCATTGCCAATGGAGATAATCTTTTACGTATAAAGTTCATAATCTTTAACTCCAATTCGGGACCAGGCACAAAACCGTAATTCAAGGTTACGAAAGCTTTCACAACTTCCATATTAACCTCATCCGGTTTGGCAACAACGGCAGACTCTGCCACAGCTT
>CAYXQX010000328.1:0-5085 GCA_964467485.1 uncultured Porphyromonadaceae bacterium
GGATATATTTATGGTCGTGAGAAAAATGTAAGAGTAAATACCGTTTCTCAATCACCAACCAAAACAACCGCCGGGAACGGTATAAAAGGATTTGATGGTCTATACGACTACTCCGATCGTATGTCACCCTTAGGAAATGCTTCGGCAAAGGAATGTGCAGATTATTGTATTACCCTATTCTCTGATCTAACCAGGAAGGTGACCATGCAAAATCTTTTCCACGACGGAGGCTTCTCAGGCATGGGCATGAGCGCCAGAGTGATGGGTTTCTATAACCGATGTCTGGATAACCTGTTGCCCGACGAGTGGTAGGGGAATAGGGCCCTCTGGCTTTCAGGTTCTATTCAACTTTTATCTATATAAAAGCAAAAAGAGTATAGGCACAATAATTCCCGCAATAGTCCAAAGTGCGCCGCGGTGTTTGATGCTGTGCTTGCCCGACTTGATGATAAACAGACCTGTAATAGAGATGATTATCCAGGAAACACAGAAAATATCGGAGAACCATTTCCACCATACTCCAGGATTGTAATGCAGGAAGTTCATCTGGTTAAGAATGGGCCTTTTGTCTATTGTTTCGAGAAGTCCGGCTCCACTATTCATATTGATGGTGAGATTGGCATTCTTTAGAAAAACTTTGACCAGAGTGTCAGTTGGGAAATAGAATTGTTTGTATTCCCGCTTAATCTCATATTCTTCCAGCAGGCTTGTTACCCAAGCATCATCCACATCGCCGGCGCTTACCGGTGCGGGAACCTCCAGGTTGTAATAGCTGATAGAATAGTTGGGGTTGAAATCACGAATGTGATTTAGGGCAATTCCTGAAACAGCATAAATTATACTGAGCCCAAAAAAGAAGTACCCAAGGTCGCGATGTAAAACGCGAATTAATTTTCTAAGTGTCATTTTCGAAAATATAAAAAAAAGGTCAAAAAACACTGACCTTTTAGTGTTAGAATTTAGATTTATTTTTTCTCCTGTAATTCAAGAACTTCAACAGTGAAAAAGGACAGGTATTCCTTGCCAGCCGCAGCCAGTTGAGCTCTGTAGTCCTTGATCTGTTTCATTGCTGCAGCATTTGGATCTTCTGCATTCTCTTCTTCAGCATGATCATGGCCCGGTTCTCCTTTGTGGGCAAGTTCTTTTTCCTTAACCCTGGCGTTTGCGTCCAGCTCTGCCTCCCACTCAACCAGAAAGGCCTCATCAACACGTTCTTCCCTTAAGATTCCTTCTACATAAACGTCACTGCCTTCAAGAGCAACATCAAATGAACCAATTTTATTACTGGCTAATATCTTAATTCTTTCCTCACCCAGGAAGAATCTTTTGCCACCATGCTTGCAAACATGGTTAACAGTTCCTTCAAGAGCAATCTTCTGATCTACCAGATCAACTGCTTCTTTTTGAAAATTGGCATTAGCAACCTTTACTGCTTCCTGATCTTCAATGGATTTGTTCTCGTTGTTACAAGAAACCAATGCAATAACTGCAACCAGAATGAAAACTAATTTCTTCATATTATTTATTGTTTTTTTGGCGTTTTAGATTTAACAATACAAAAATACATTTATTTGGCATCCTGATATATTCTTAACAGATCTTTAACACGATAAGCTAGTCCGGTAAATATCTGTGTATCACTCTTAAGAAATGAGAATAGTCTTGTTTTTCGGTATTGAAGATCCCCTGATGGTCAAAACTGTCTATCCTCACTTTTCCAGATGCATGGATTATCTTGTCATCATCCAGAATCATCCCTACATGAGATATCCCCTCATCAGGCTTAGCGAAAAATGCAAGATCTCCCGGCCTGGCCTCAGAGATGAAGCTCAAAGCTCTACCGTATTCAATCTGTTGACTGGCATCCCTGGGTATTACGATACCACAAATCTTATATATCAATTGTACAAGTCCCGAACAATCGATACCAAATAAGCTTCTTCCACCCCAAAGGTAGGGCGCATTGAGAAACAACACTGCTGTTCCCGCCAGCTTTTCAGGTGAACAAGCTTTTTTGTCGGGTTGAATTTGGGTGTGTAACTTAAATTTATGGTCAGCACATAAGAATTCACCACTCTCGATATCTAATCCTGGAAGTGTACTGCCGGGCAGGATCAGGAAAGAACTGTTAGGTGATCCAACCCGACTTACCCTAACTGGTTGATAAACAATAGTATTAGGATTTATTTTTCCAATATGAGGAGGATTTGTCATTGGGATGGCCGAGGCTGAAGTGATCCATCCCCGGTAATTGTCCAGGGCTCCCTCTATATATAGCCATTCACCTTTTTCCTCATGGATAGTGAATTGCTCACCAAACAGTAATTGATTTACCATTTCACTCTTGTGATCAGGCTTAGATCGGACCGGTAAAACACTTAAAACGTTGATTCCGTATTTCATTGGGTATTTAATGTTTTTTCAAATTTACTAAATTATTGTCTTCAGTGATTTTTGTTCTGCTTGTGCCACAGGGAAAATTGCTACTTTTGTCAAAATAAGCCGTATTAATGAAAAAGTTTTTTGAAAA
Source organism: uncultured Porphyromonadaceae bacterium (assembly GCA_964467485.1). GTDB lineage: Bacteria > Bacteroidota > Bacteroidia > Bacteroidales > UBA12481 > JAUVKA01. The sequence continues at coordinate 2,531 of CAYXQX010000328.1, forward strand.
GCTTAAGTTATTTTTTAGCAGGATTCTTTTAGCAATCCTGCTAATTGTTTCTGTAATAGTAACCTTTTATCTTTTTCCGCATTTAGGTAAGTTCCCTTATGAATACCAGCAAGGATCACCTTGGCTGCATGAGACACTCATCCCGGAGTTCGATTTCCCAATTTATAAGTCAGATGAAGAAGTGGGCAAGGAAAGAGATAGTATTTTGCAGGCTCTCAAACCATATTTCGAGATGGACCTTGTGGTAGGCACGGAGAAAACTGACGATTTCCGACGGGGTTTTCCTACAATATGGAAGCAATTTGTGGCTAAAACAGCGATTGATACCATCCTTTCTACCGAGGAATTAGACGAATTTCAACTTAGTTATTTTGCAAATACTATAACTGGGCTTGATAGTGTATATTCAAGTGGTGTCCTTCCTCAGTTTGTTGATGAACCCGACATCGTTGATGTGTCAGAAGGGATTATAGTTTTGATAAATAAGGTTTCCTATCCGAGGGTACCCGGCAAGGTTGCTGATGCTTTGGAAACCTATAAGAGACTACAGTCGTCCTTGGTAGATACAGTGAAGCTTCCTGGCTTGGGTATAGAGTTGAGTAGCCTTTTGTTCAGTGATATAGGTTTTAATCGATTTGTAGTTAGTAACTTAACTTATGATGCTGGAACTACAGAATCAATGAAGGAGAGTCTTCTTGATGAAATGAGCCTTACCAGAGATCTATTCCTTGAGGGGCAAAGAGTTATTTCCAGGGGAGACATGGTGACAGCTGAAAAGTATCAGCAGTTAGAATCGTTTAGGCTAGGATATGAAAAACAGATGGGAGATATTACAACATTTCCTCTCATCCGTATTGGCCAGCTCTTATTAATACTTATACTGTTTGCCTCTTTGGTCTTATATCTGAACCAGTTCCAGAAAAAGCTTCTTAGGAGTAATCAGAAAATGGCTTTTATCCTTATCCTGATGTTAATCTCCGTTCTGGGTGGTAGCTTAATAGGTAAGTGGGGTGAGTTTACTGTTTATCTTGTGCCTTTTATAATGGTGCCTGTGGTCATAAGGGCTTTCTTTAATTCGCGCACTGCTATTTTTATTCATGTCATAACCATGCTCCTCGTGGGCTTTTTGGTGCCGAATGGGTTTGAGTTTTTTGTTATGCAATTTGTTGCCGGATATGTGGCGATTATGTCTTTTGCTCATCTACATAGGCGGAGCCAGCTTGTGGTAACGATACTCCTTGTTTTTGCCTCATATTTTCTGGTGTATATTGGTTATTCAATTATGCAGGAAGGTAATTTACTTTCCATCGAATGGATAAACCTGGCTTGGCTGGCGGGTAATAGTCTTCTGATATTATTATCATACCCTCTCATTTACATTTTCGAAAAGCTTTTTGGCTTCGTCTCGGACGTTACACTGATAGAATTGTCAGACTCCAATCATCCTCTCCTCCGAAAGATGTCGGAAGAGGCTCCGGGTACATTCCAACATTCTATGCAGGTGGCTAACCTGGCCGAATCTGTAATCAGGGTCATTGGTGGGAACCCTTTGCTTGTTAGGACTGGTGCAATGTACCATGATATCGGTAAAATGGAAAATGCTATGTTTTTCACTGAGAATCAGGTGTCTGGAGTCAATCCCCATGATAAGATTGACAGGATGAAGAGTGCTGAGATAATTATCTCACATGTTACCCGAGGTGCTGAGATTGCGAAGAAGCACAAACTACCAAAGTCTATAATTGATTTTATCTACACGCATCATGGCACAGGCCGGACTTTATATTTTTATAAAATGTACCAGAAGGAAAATCCTGATGATATTATTGATCCTCTCTGTTTTACTTATCCGGGACCCAAGCCATACAGCAAAGAGACGGCTGTGCTCATGATGGCGGATGGAATTGAAGCTGCCAGCAGAAGTATAGGCGTGTATAATGAGAGCTCAATTCGTTCCTTGGTTGATTCAATAGTCGACAACCAGTTTGCCGATAAGCAGTTTCACGAAGCAGAAATTACCATGAGGGAGATTTCAACAGCCAAAGAGATATTTATATCCAAGCTGATGAATATTTACCATCCAAGAATTCAATATCCCAAATAGTAATTAGTTTTGTGGTCTTAATAATTTATGAAAAATAAGTGCATGAAAAGTAGATTCTTCAGGTTCGCTATGGTTTTAATGGCTCTTGCTTTATTTTTAGGTTCTTGTAGTAAATATGATGATGGGCCCTATTTAAGTCTTTATGGCAAGGAAAGAAGGGTGCAAGGGAAATGGTATTTCTCCAAAGTTTTGTATAATGACGTGGATTCCACTGAAATTTACCGTATTGATCCTATTCAATCCGTTGAGTTTTTCAATAATCCTGATAAAGATGCCTTCTGGAATGCTTATACCTGGAGTACCAGATATGGTGCAACCAGTACTTTGGATTATGGGTTCTGGAAGATGAATGATGAAAAGGATTCACTAACAATGATTACCACAGTAACTGTTTTCCCGGGTGGAGATGTTAAAGCAGATACCGTTAAGTACAAATGGAAAATCGACCGCC
>CAYXQX010000329.1:0-5083 GCA_964467485.1 uncultured Porphyromonadaceae bacterium
AGCCTGTTATTCCAGGTATTAATAACATCAATACTGATATCGTTCTCTCCTTCAGTGAGGTAAGTGGAAATATCTGTTTGGTATGGAGGGTTCCAAAGAATTCCGCAATCATTTCCATTTACAAGCACTCTGGCAGTTTCCTGGATATTATCAAAATCCAAAACAATGATTTCCGCCCCATTAAGATCAGCATTTTCAATATGGATTTTCTTAGTATAAACTGATTTCCCGGAATAGTATCTAATGCCATCAAGGTCAAATTCAGACCAGCTTTCTAAGCCAGAAAACTGATGTGATTCAGGACCTCCCATATTCTGGTCAAAGGAAACATTCCAGTCACTGCTTATGTCGATAATCTTCGCATTCTCAATAGCCTTATGTTCATCGGCGAATTGTAAATTAAATATAAGGTCCTGATCATTTTTACCTGATTTGCCATTTTTGAAAATCACGAAACGAGATGCTATTGGATTCATAACGAATTCTATTTCAACGCCATTGTCGACTTTTGAATATTTCACATCTCTTTGGATCAAACCTGTTTCTGCATCCCAGATCTCTACTGTTTTGTTCTTGTCTACCCTGAATACAGCACTGAAATTTTCAACTGTTTGATTGCTGTTTGAAATAAAGTAGATATCCTCACTATTGGTAGCCCTGTGGATATAATCGATATGCATATCACTGTTGTCTATTCCCTTAACCTCGAAGTCCTTGTTGATATCAAGCTCCTGCAGCACTTCTGCAAGAGTATTGCCCCAGTAAACCTTACCCTTGCCATGGGTATTCATTAACACATCCTTACCATCACAAGCTCCCCATACTCTATCAGCAATAGCCTTAAGTTCTTCATCATTAGCTGGATAATTCATTAGTGAATTTGTTCTTTCCGGCTTCCTTCCAAGAATAACTGCACCATCAGATACCAGCTTTTCAATTGCTTTTAATACTTCAAGGTTGATGTATTCCTTATCCGGGATCATCATAACCTTGTAACTCATACCAGAGGGAAGAACTAGTTTCCCATCCACAACGTTCATATCTCTGATAATTATTTCAGCATTCATATAATCATAGTCGTATCCGGGAGTTAGTCCGGGATTAATGGGTTTTGGTTTCCCGCAATGAAGACATTGTGTATCATCAAATATTGCTTCAATATTTGGATCTATTCTTTTGGGGGGAACAAGGTTTGGAGCCTGGTCACCATAATACAGACAGGCATCAGCAACGAATAGGCCCTGACGGAGTAGATAAGAACATCTACCAATATAATCCATGAAAGGTTTGGCCATTTCCCACCAGGTTGTATTTACATTAAGGTGTTCACCGGCATGGTATGTGAAACCCGGTTTGCCTGCTACCTCAGGATTATGGGCAAAGGTATGGAACATGATCTGGTTAAGACCCTCGCAAAGTGCTATGTCAATAAGTTGTTTATAGTCAGAAGGACCATGCTGCCAGTGCTGCCACCCTGTGAGGGATTCTGAAGCAACCAGATTCCGGTTATATATATGAGCGGCACTTGCCGCTTCCTTTGTTACCCAAAAGCGTTGACGGTTCCAGAATTCACCAGTTGGGATGTGCGAATTTCCAAGAGCCTTAAGTGGATCCACTCTGGGGTATCCTCCATGACCAGCCTCCGTAACCATTTCTATCCCATACTTCTCGGCAATTTCAACTGATTGAGCGAAATGGCCCTCTACCATCATATCACTGACCAATATGGAGTAGTCATTTCTGAACCTGTCTGCCAGTTGTGAATCTTTGAGATTATATCCTAAAAGTAATGGGATATAAGGAACCGGATCATAAGAGTACTTGTCCTTAAACTTTGATACTAATTCTGGAGACCAATCCTTCATCATGTTTACCTCATAACTGTCAATCTCCATAAACTTTATAAGTTTTTCATCAAGAAGAAAATCAGGCAAACGAGCCATAAGACTGTCGAAATGTTTTGTTGTAGCATCATAGCTCAGATGATCAATTAATAGTCCCTTTGAGTTGGGACTGGGAATAACCAAAGGCTGCATAGTATTGCATGAGAAGAATGAAAAAACTTCCCATTCACCAACCGGAACATCCCAGGTAATAGTTTCTCCATCAGCAGTAAAGCTCTCAAGGTTGATGGCCTTATCCAATTCCTGAATTATCATGTTTCCCGAATAGGGAATGGCTACAGATGATACCCACGAGTAATGTTCAACCGGTCCTCTTCTGGTTTCAGGAGCAGATAGTTTAATGGTTTTTTCCCCTGACCCTTTTACAATAGTCTTACTTAACAAAACCTGTTTACTGGCATCTTCTGGTCCGATCCATTCACCACCAGCATTCCAACTGCTCGATACTGCCATTCCGATATCCAGACCCAACTCATTCCCTTTTGTAAAGGCAAGAGATAAATATTTCAATGATTCAGTTCCAAGAAAGGGTGGGCCGGCTGGTATCATATTCTCAGGATCAGCAATTGCTCCAAGATCCCAGATAATTCCTCCCCGCATACCTTTTTCCTTCATTTGTTCAAGCTCATAAACCACCTTGGCAGTATCAACATATCCATTCATCCATGACCATAATGCCATAGGGCGGTATTCCGTTGATGGGTTTTTGAATTCATCGATTGAGAGGCTTGATGTTTCAGCGGTGCAAGCGGAAAATAAAATTGCAATGCAAATGCTTGTAATGAATGATTGTATTTTCATGTTTATTTGGTTTCTCGTAAAGACGCATATTTTCGTCCATTCATGTTGTCGTTCAATTTGTAGATAATTCATTCGCCATCTCGGACGCAATTATACATCCCTGCAAGATGGGAATCCACACCATCATCTCACCAGGTCCCCGATTGTTCCATAGATGATATGGAATTAATGTAATATCCTGATTTTTCCGACCATCAAAAAGCTGGGTTTGTAGAACCTGGGCTCCATTCAGAAGGTCTGGTTTGTATTCTGTTTTTACATCTGTATCTTTACCAATACTTAGCTTTAGTATTTGATTATCAGTAGCTTCAGGCCATTCAGCACAATAGATTATTGGTCCGCGCTGGAATGCTAATTTTCCTCGATCTGCGTCAATTTTAGGATCGGCAAGGACCTTGCGAACTTCCATTGGCAGAGTATAGAGGATTTGGTCCCCGGCTTTCCATTTCCTGTTTATCACCAGATAGCCGTTTTCAACATCAGGATTAATAATTTCCCCATTCAGCAGCAAGCTTACTGTACTTTCACTACGATTGGCAAATCGATATAAATTCCCGGGTATTGCTTCGTTAATTGTCCAGCCAGGTTGGCGAATCCTTAAATTGAATTCTTTGTTTTTATCAGGATTAATAGTGATGATAACCTGACCATTCCACGGATAGTTGGTTTTTTGAGTAATTTCTACATTCCGACCATCTAGTTCAATATCTGCTTTATTATCGATAAATAGGTTTACATAGATGTCTTCTTCAGTTTGCGAATATACATATCCAGGAAGGGCTGGAATAAATCTGGAAATATTTGATGGACAGCAGGCACATCCAAACCATTCGCTGCGAGCATGATCCCCGTGTGATTCAAGTGGATTTGGGTAGAAGAAATGGTCGCCTGTTAGCGATACACCGGAAAGCAAGGCGTTATAAAGAGTTTTCTCAAGCATGTCGTAATATTTCGACTCCCCGGTCAGGGAAAACAGTCGATGGTTCATAAAGGTGTATGCAACAGAGGCGCATGTTTCACAATAGGCCTTATGGTTTGGTAATACGTATGGCTTGTCAAATCCTTCATTACCTCTTTGGGTTCCAATTCCCCCGGTAACATAGGTTTTTCTATGAGCGATATCCTCCCATATAGTTTTAACCACTTCTATGTAACTTGAATCTCCTGTAATGGCCGCAACATCCGCCATTGCAGAAAACATGTAGCCGGCTCTCACAGCATGACCAACAGCTTCTTTTTGATCCAGCACTTTTAAATGCTGCTGAAGTTGCTTATGACCACCAGGGCCACGAGCCTCCAGGAAAAATTTGGACAAATCAAGGTATTTTTCATCCCCTGTTGCTCTGTAAAGTTTTATTAGCCCCAGCTCAATCTCCTGGTGACCGGGTGTTTTTATTAAGGCATCCCAGCCAAAAACCTTATCTATAAGGTCAGCATTCTTTATCGCTACGTCCAATAGGCTTCTTTTCCCCGTGGCCTCGTAAAAGGCGACAGCTGCCTCATACATGTGACCAACGTTATATAATTCATGACTGCCTTTTTCCAGATTGCTCCAACGGGTGGGGCCGGCCTGGTCATAGGCATTTTCTCCCAGTATGGTTCTGTTGGTGAATAAATAACCATCATCCTCCTGGGCCATACTGATTTTATAAATCAGAGAATCCAGATAGGCTTCTAACTTTTGATCTGGAATTGTTTGCAGTGAGTAACTGGCCCCTTCAATAATCTTGAATACATCTGAATCGTCAAAAGTATATTTTGAGCAAAAAGTTCCCTCAGTTAAGCCTCCTGCGACTTCAAAATTCTTAATTCTGCCGGTTATTTCAGATTGATGAAATGCAATTGGTATAGTAACTTCATGATTGCGTTTTATCCTGGGAGCCCAGAAATTGTCAGTCAGCTGAACCTGAGTGAACGAGACCGGTCGGATGGGGTAGTCACCAATCTGGGTGTGAGAATTTGTGCAAGAAGAAGATGTGGCGGTGAGTACCACTAATGCAAGCAATGTGCTCTTTAAAATTAGATGTTTCATTTATTGTTATTGCGTGCTACAATTTTTTGACTGAGCAAGATAATAAATCGGTCTTTAGCGAATCGTATTATCGCATTATTTCGGAGATAAAGGTTAATTAAGTGCGCAAAGTTCATTTTCAATACAAATAGAAGATTTTGGCTATTAAATGGTACAAAAGATTGATCATAGAGCCTATCTTTGTTATCAGATGAAAAAGATCACATTATTGTTAGGGTTGTTTATTGGAACCATCTCATTGGCTTGTTGTCAATCCAATGAGATGGGCTTATGCAAAGTCTTTCTGCTTGCCGGACAGTCGAATATGGATGGATGCGGGAAAAGTGAGGAACTGTCTGATAAATAT
>CAYXQX010000330.1:0-5080 GCA_964467485.1 uncultured Porphyromonadaceae bacterium
AAACTATCAAATCAGAAATGACCAAAGACCAGAGGTGTTATATATACAGGAAACTCGAAGAGTTAAACAGAATACCGCTTCAAGTGGCATTCGAAAACTTCTGTGAGGCTAATGATATTGATGTCTCTGATTTATGGCCACTATTTAAAAAAGATAAGGTCATAGGCCTTTCTGACATCAGAAACAAGTTGATTCACGGCGACCAATTTATGAAAGATTGCCACGACGCCTTATGGGTTGCTGAAGAAAACCTGAGGTTTATGCTTGAAAGAGTGTTAATCAAACTTTTGGGGTGGCCTGTAGATAAGACGGAGGTGTCTAATGAAATATTAGTGAGCTACTCCTCTGCCTTGAAAGAGATGTCAGTAGAGCAATCTAAGATATCAAATTATTTTTTAAACAACGGCTAAAGAAAAGCGCAATATGATTTGTCGAACCAATCGGTTCACTTGACGCCGAGAAGCTCGGCGGCGCTGGCGCGACAGGTTCATTAGCGGCGCAAGTGACCTCAACGTTAAATTTTAATTATGACTTCAATAATACTTCCAAAAATCTGTAATGATGTAGACGACAGCCAATATAAAAAATTTACTTCTATGCCAGAATATCTCGAATCTACTCTCAATGAGGAAAAAGAATTACACAAATATTTGTCTTTAGGAGATGATCCTAGTTTTGTTGAAAATATAATAAGATACAATACTATTAAATTTGTTGCTCCCAACGAGTTCAACGATCCTTTTGAATGTATGTCTATTATTGGAATAGCTAGTTTTGACAGCACTAAAAAAAAGCTTGAAGAGTTGACCAAAAAAACAGAAAAAAAATATTCAAATGAGACACTTCTTCGAGCCTATGATGAAATCGTGAAGATATCACTTGATTCTTTCAGAAATAAATCGCTTTCAAAATATGGTATTCTTTCATTAAGTGGTACCTGGGATAATATTTTAATGTGGGCACACTATTCGAATCACCATAAAGGTATTATTTTAATATTCCAGTTCGACAAAAATCACAGTTTTTATACCAAAATGATGAAGGTCCAGTACAAAAAAGGAATAACATATTTTGAGGTGGACCATCCTAATTGTGCAAAAAAAATATGGGAATCCTTTTCCACAAAAGATCCAGTTTGGAAATATGAGAATGAATACCGTGTAATTCATCCCCCATCTTCAAAAGATCTCCATGATGGCAATGAAATTAAGCCCTTCCCAAGAAAATTACTCAAAGGATTAATTTTTGGGTATAGAATTTCTCAGGATCACCGCGCAGATATCATTAATATGGCAAAAGAATATTACCCTTCACTTAAACTGTTTGATATTATTTTAGATGAAAACGAGGTCAAATTACATGAGGTGCCTATAGGCTGATACTAAATTTAACAACCCAATTAACCCGACCGGGCTACAAAACGCCCGGCCGGTTATCGGCACGTTAGGCAATCAAAGGATAATAGCATGAAAATTATACCAATAATCATGCGGAAAAGTTCGGATGATGAAGATCAAGAACTTGTAAAGGTAATAGCTTCAAACATTCCACAAAGTTTAATTTATCAAAGGCATTATATGCCTGGTATTTATGCAGCAGTTGGCGATTGGATGATTGTTTTATCAGCGACTTCATCCTTTATAACCATAGGAACAGCCATCTGGATGGCTTATAAAAAATTGTCAAAAGATGAATCATATAAAAATGATAGGGTACTAATTCAATTCAAAGATAATAGCGGCAATCATGACCAAATAGTCATAGATGGAAATACTACGAAGGACATTCTTATTGAAAAAGTCAAGCAAACACTTATAAGCAGTAGTATCAATGAAATAACTGGGCAAGAGGAAATCGTAAAAATAGAGAAATCTGGAACTTGGATTCGTAGAAATTAATTTGCCTAACCCGTCGTTTCACACTCGACCGGGAACCCGGGGCGGCCTTTTTCCAAAGGCTATATCGGGCTGAACTTGGCTAAAAACAACTCCGCACTGGGTTCCCGGCGGGTGAACTTTTCGTTAGCAGCCCACAAATTATTGCAATGAGGAAAGAATGGATAATCTATTAATATCTATAATAAGCATCTCGATAGGTGTTGCTGTGACAATATTTGCTTCTCGGCATTATTATCGTAGATCAGTTGATAAAGAGCTGACGCCTTTTATTCAGTTTCAATCGAATGTTCTATCCCATATTGATAAGGACGTTAAATCAGATCTTAACATAGAATATAGAGGTGTAAAGGTCGAAAACCTTCAGCAGCTGCAGTTTTTAGTTGCTAATACAGGTGAACGATCTATAAGGGATGCTATCAAGCCATTACGCCTAGATTTACCAAGTGAAGTTGAAGTCATGGATGCTAATATCCTGCATATTTCACCAGAGGGTCGAGACGTATCATTAAATGTTCCTGAATCAGGAAACTCCGTTGAGTTTAATTTCCCTTTGCTTAACAAAGATGAGTTCTTCATTTTCAAGTTATTAATAAAGGGGACTCCCGAAAAGAAAGATCTGAAATTTACTATTGTTGCTGACGATCTACCTCCTCAATTAAACATCCAACGGCTCACCTATAACCAAATAGAGAAAGATGACAAAAGCATCAAGAATAAATTTGAGGTTGGTCCTTTTTTAGGCGGGCTTCTATTCTTATTCCTCGCATTATGTGTTGGTATTTTGGCTCATTATATCCAGGCAGAATCTTTCCCAAAGCTGCAATCTGAGAGCTGGGCGTGGATAAATAATATACCATTCATTTTAATATCCACTACTGTTGGCTACATCATAACCGGAATTTTCGCTCTACTTGGTGCAATTCTTGTTATAGCTGCAACATTTGGCAATTTTGAATTCTCGAAAAGCAAGAAATTTCTTCTGCCTAAAGAGTTTGCAACTGCCACTCACGGATTCAGAATTATACGTGATGAGATAGTTTTACCCGAAAAAGCTGCTAACCCATAAATCCAGCCGACCCAAACCACCGGGCGGCTGATTAAATCGTTATGTGTAGAAAGTTATAGAAATATTATTTTGGAGATGAAGTGTCAGATGGCAAAGGAGAAATAAAGGGATATGGCGAAAAAGACCAAAAAACAAATAGAACAATACGAGCACTCTGATAAGGAACGTGTGAATAACCCACATGTAGGTTTGGTAACACCCACAAGCGACCCGGACACGGGTGAAAAGAAAACCTACCAATACGACCCACACCTTGACCCACAACTGGTATGGGCTGGCAAGGCGGAGCACACCAGTTTTGAAGTGCCGACCGTGAGTTTGCACGTGCATGAACGTATTGACCCGAAAACCATCATAGACACTGTAAGAAAAGAAAAAGATGATGGCGGGCAGATGAGTTTGTTTGCTGAACATAAGCCCCTGCGCGAAGCCATTGACTTTTACAAGCACAAGGAAGGCTGGACTAACCGATTGATTGCAGGAGACAGCCTTTTGGTGATGAACTCATTAATTGAAAAAGAAGGCATGGCTGGCAAGGTGCAGATGGTTTATTTTGACCCGCCGTATGGCATTAAATACGGCAGCAACTTCCAGCCTTTTGTAAATAAGCGGGATGTCAAAGACGGCAAAGACGATGACCTCTCTTCCGAACCGGAAATGATCAAAGCCTTTCGGGATACCTGGGAGTTGGGCATTCATTCTTATCTGACCTATTTGCGTGACCGTTTATTGTTGGCGAGAGAATTATTGCACGAAAGCGGAAGTGTGTTTGTGCAGATAAGTGATGAGAATGTGCACCATGTCCGAGAGATTATGGATGAAATATTTGGGGCTGAAAAGTTTGTTAGTTTAATAACGTATAAGAAAACTACTGGGAATAGGTCTGTTCTGATAGACAATATCAATGATTATTTATTATGGTATTCAAAAGAAAAAGATACAATTAAGTTTAGAAGACTTTATGAACCCAAAAAACGATTTGAAAATGAAGAACAAAAGTTTTACTTAGACAACGAAAACAATTCAGATTATAAACGTATCTCATTGAAAGAAGCAATTGAGACAAACTTAGTAGACAAACTTTTTTATACTGAAAGGTTAACTTCACAATCAAAGGGTGGTGAAGAATCTAATAAACCTTTAATTATTGATGATATTACTTACACTCCTGGTACATCATACTGGAGAACTAGTCCTAATGGATTTGAAAATCTAAAAAAGCATAATCGACTTTTTACTGCGGGTAAAACATTATTGAGAAAAGTATTCCTCAATGATTTTGGATATTCACGCATTCCTAACCTTTGGGATAATATACTTGGAGCTGATGAATTGGCTTATGTTGTCCAGACAAATACAAAGGCAATAATGCGTTGTATGTTAATGACTACAGATCCAGGAGATTTGGTTTTAGATATAACCTGCGGCAGTGGTACTACAGCAAGGGTTGGCGAACAATGGGGCAGGCGTTGGATCACTTGCGATACCAGTCGGGTTGCTCTTACCCTTGCCAAACAACGACTAATGACCGCCAATTTCGATTACTACAAATTAGCCCACCCCGATGAAGGCGTTGGCAGTGGTTTTGAATACAAAACCGTTTCGCATATTACTCTAAAGAGCATTGCCAACAATGCACCGCCCGCTACTGAAACGCTATACGACCAACCTTTTATTGACACAAAGAAAACTCGCATCACAGGCCCATTCACCGTCGAAGCTGTACCCGCGCCTTATGCCAAAAGCTTTGATGATCTGGAGCAGGAAGACGGCGGTTTCGATACTTCCATAGCCCGAACCGGCGAAACCCTTCGCCAAAGCGAATGGCGGGATGAGTTGTTGTGTACAGGGGTGCGAGCCAAAGGCGGCAATATTATTCAATTCACACGTGTAGAACCTATGGCCGGCACGAAATACATACAGGCAGAAGCAGAAACCAGAGAAGATGTGCCCAAACGGGTATTAGTGGTTTTTGGGCCGGAACATGCACCATTGGAACAACGCATGGTAGAGAATGCCTGGCAGGAAGCCCGGGCCTTAAATCCGGATATGCTGTTATTCTGCGCATTCCAGTTTGACGACGAAGCAGCCAAGGATATTGACGAATTAACGCCTG
>CAYXQX010000331.1:0-5071 GCA_964467485.1 uncultured Porphyromonadaceae bacterium
ATCCAAGCAGGAGGATTTTTGTTTTTGGAGTGATATGTTTAAGAAATTCAAACATATCCTAAGGTATTAATTTTCAGCGTGAAAACCAATTAAGTAATTGTAAAAACATGTAAAGTTATGTTGTGAAATGTTGCAATGGATTTTTTACCTGACAAAAGAAACAGATTGCATTTCAAAATGATTAATGTAATTGTAATAACAGCCGGAAACTTTTGCTCCCGGCTGCCTGTTTTGAATTTATATTTTTCATCAGTATTATTCCTTCGGCAGGAAATTTTCCATTACCCAGATATTGGCATTTGATTGTTCTGTTAAGGAGAAGGCAATATGGCGGCCATCAGGGTGAACACTCAAATTCAAAGCAAACCCACTCATTTCTATTCCCAGTTTCTCGGGGATTCCCCCATTTGCAGGAATTCGATACAAATCCCATTTCTCATTTTCCTTTTTTGGGGATTTCATTGAGTAAAGGATATATTTCCCGTCAGGAGTCCATGTGAAAGGAGCTCCAGCTTCAATATCAATTCCATCTTCAAATCTACACAGTTCCCGTGGTTCTCCTCCGGCAGACGGGATGATCAACAGGCTTGGTGTTTTCTTCGTTAATCTGAGGAAGTTTTCCATGTAGGAGTCTTGTATGGCCAACCACTTACCATCCGGAGAGAGTCTTATGTGTAAGCCACCCTTAGATCTATAGATTTCCTTTTCAGAACCATTTTCAAGGTTTCGAACAATGATTTTATTGTTAAGCGCATAGTATATAGTTTTTCCGTCGTGGGAACGCTCGGTTGGTTGGGGCCCAATATTATCATCATGCAAAACAGATGTAACATTACCTGTTTGAATATCGATCTGTTTGGATCCACTATTATTCATGTCAATGACAAAAACCGAACGACCGTCAGAAGACCAATAAGGACTCCTGAACTTGAAGTCAGGAAAAATTTCGCGTTCCTTTCCAGTTTCAAAATCTTTGATGCATAGAACATTACCTCCTATTTTAGCAAGTGAGTAGTCTGGTAAAATAGTCAACGGGAATCGTCTGGATATATAGGCTAAATATTTCCCGTCGGGAGAGTAACTGGGTGCTTGGTTGTATCCTTCGAAACGTGTAATTATCCTTTTAGGCAGAGTAAGAATCTCGCCAGTCTCCGGATCGAGTTCCGCATTATAAATATTATTATTTTTCTGCGAATAACCGTAGTAGAAAGATCCTCCCTTAGTGAATCCCAATGGTTTAATTGATCCCATACCTGACTTAACCAGTTCTGGATTTCCCAGAGGTTTTCCTTCAGCAATTTGTTGGTTCCAAAAGCTAAATGTCCCATTTCGGTCACTGGCAAAAATGATATTTTTTCCATCCGGTGCCCAGCCAAGCAGCTCATCATAGGAGGGGTGTTCTACCAATGGAATTGCCCTGGATCCATCTGATGACAAGAGAAAAATATCGCGATCAGGAGAACCTGCCTGTTGTGGAAAGTCATACACAATGTAATGCCCATCAGGTGAAAAGCACATGTTTTCTGGCCCACTTGGACCTGTTTCTGTTATATTCGTAGTTTTTAGAATTCGCTCAGAGCCGTCAGTAGTGGAAACCAGTACTATTTGACCAATCCAATCTGTTCCATCTTTTCTATCGAAGTATGCCAGAATTTGTTTGCCATCCGGGGACCAATCATAAGGATAAGTCCATTTGACTTCCTCATTACTATAGAGAATTCGGGGGATCGATCCATCGAGCCCAACAATGCGCAAGTCGCAATAGCCATTTCCATTGTACCATGAATAAACAATCTGTTTGCTGTCGGGTGACCACCTTGACATAAAAGCATTTTCATCTGATTTATCCCATGATTCTTTATTTGTTAAACGACGTTTTTTTTCGGTTGCTATTTCATAAATAGCTAGATCACCAGTTTCCCAATCAACATATGATAGATACTTGCCATCTGGCGAAGGAGCTCCTCCAAGATACGTTTCGGAATCATCCCATATTTTTTTATTGGTCATAACTTTGGGAGTAGCTTCTGCTGTTTTGTTTTGTGCCAGATTTTCAAGTGGTAGGAAGTCCTCCATAAACCAGAGTTCAATATCTCCACCTTTTCGAGTTGTAAAGGCTATCTTTTCCCCATCCGGAGACCAAGCGGGGCTGACTGGCTGCGTATCCAACCCAGTTTTAATTTCCACAGGTTCTGCTCCATCCAGAGAGATTGTCCAAATTTTGCTATTTGCAGTATATAGTATTTTCTTTCCATCTGGTGAAAAAGTCATCCATGTATAACCAATTCCTTTATTCAATTCAGCCAAAACCTGAGGCTCTCCATTATCAAGCGGAATAGTTTTGATCTTCCCGTCTTCGTTGCAATAATAGACAATTGATTTACCATCGGGCGACCAACACATTGACCTTGGGCCTATTTCTTTCATCAGACCATCAGGATCAGATATAAGTACTTTTACTTCACCCCCATCTGCAGGCACTAAACATAAGCTTGATTTGACGCCATTACCGTCAGGTGTCTTTTCATGGCGATAAAAACATATAGTCTTGCCATCAGGCGACCAGTGAGGGAAGGCATCTTCAATGAAGTCATCGTTAAAGGTACTCCGGATAACCTGTGTTGGTTCCCCTCCTTCTATTGAGGCGGTCCAGATGTGCATACCGGAAACTCCTTTTTTAAACCCATGAAAGAGTACCTTTTTCCCATCCGGAGAAACAACAGGGAAATTCACTCCTTCAATTCCCGCAACAGGGATTGAAGACATTTCTCCACCCTCTGAAACGACGGAGCCTAAATTACCTTTATCGGTGAAGTATATTTTCTTACCATTATTATTCCAACTGGCACTAAAGGGCTGGCCTCCTGCAGCAGTTACCTGAGTTGCTTTTCCGCCGGATGAAGGGATTGTATAGATTGCCTGTTGCACAGGGCTAAGCATAAGTAGTCCGACCTTATTATCACTGGTCCATCCTGCCAAATTCATAGATGATTCCAATAAAAGTTCAATTTTTATTGGCAGACCAGCGGAGCTTCCCGTTTCCGATAAAGGAACCAACCATAATTCTTTACATTTTTCATCAGGTTTAGGTTCCCGCAAAAAAGCAATTATATCGCTTTCTGGTGACCAGATGGGTGGTCCCCATGTCCCTCCCAGATCACAGACTTTTACAGGTGTGCCGCCAAGGGAAGGAATCACCCAAAGTTCATCTTCTTCAGAAGATTTTTTTATATACGCGATTTTTTTGCCGTCAGGTGAAAATGCCGGCAGCCATGTTTTACTATCGGTCAGACGCTTGGCAATTCCTCCATTTACAGGAATTGTATAGATGTAAGATTCCTTTGGCTTATCCGATTTTTCTTCGTCCCTGGATGCATAGGCCAAAACTTTTCCATCCGGCGATAAACTGAGACTATACTGAAACAAGTGATAGCTACCACCGCGGTTCACAGGCAAAGTAATCTTTTTAGGCTCACCTCCGGTTGAGGTTATCACATGCACTTCATCAACAAAAATATCCTTCTCTTTATCATTTTTCATATAATTATAAGCAATCCACTTGCCATCTGCAGACCAAACGTGGCCCCAAGCCCAAACCTTATCTTCTCCAAGAAGCTTTTCAGGTTTTCCTGCGATATTCGGGCCAACCTTCCCATGAACCGGAACTGTCCATATGCTTCCCTCATACATCGTTGAGGAAAAAGTGAGCTTTTTCCCATCAGGGGATAATTGCGCTCCCCTGTCTAGTTTAACAGGAATTTGGATCTTAGTAAATGTTGGTACAAGAGGAGCTTTCGAAACTTTCTCAACAACCAGTAATTTTGAAAGTCGTTCCTTTGCAATTCGAACAAATTTTGGTTGGTCTCCAAAACTGTTTACAAGAGTTTCGTAATATTCTTTTGCCTTTTTATTGCCCAATTTTTCATTCGAGAGACCAAGATGAAAAAGAGCTTCTGCAGAAATAGCCCTTTGTTCGGGGTATTTCTTAATAATATCCTTATAAATAAGGATTGCTTCTTTAAGATTACCTTTCACTTCTTCCTGATAAATTGCATTACTAAGCAAATCATCAGCTTGCTTCTCCTGTCCGAAAGAGATAACCGTAATCAAAGGGAAGCATACTAGAAAAACTAATATTCGTTTCATGATTTTTTATTTCAAAATTAAGCTCCCTTTTTAGCACATGCATGTTGGAATTATGAAGTTGTGTTAAACAAATGCAAAGCACTATAAACATGTAAACTTATAGCCTATACCTCTAAAGCCAATTATCCATCTTGGGTTTGAAGGATTATCTTCTATTTTCTTTCTTAATTTGGCTATATGAGTATCTACTGTCCGGGGGGTGACCATTACATCTTCACCCCATACAAGGTCTAATATTTCATCCCTACTTATTACCTGCTCCCTTTTACTAATTAAACAATGAAGTAAAGAAAACTCCAGTGTGGTCAGGTTTATACTTGTCTCTTTTCTTTTACACGTAAATTTTCTGAAGTTAATTTCAATGTCGCCAAACCTGAATTGGCTCTCATTAGCATTTCCTTTTTCGCTGTTTCTTCGTCGAAGAGCCGCTTTTACCCTGGCATGTAGCTCGCGCGAGCTATATGGTTTTGTAATGTAATCATCAGCACCAAACTCCAAGCCAAGAATTTTATCAATCTCCTGACTTTTCGCTGTTAACATGATAATTGGCGTTTCAACCCCTTTTTTTCTGAGCTCTTTGCAAATGTCAAAACCATCTATCTCCGGAAGCATTACATCGAGTAAAATGATATCAATATCCGGATCAAGAGCTTTTTTCAATCCTTCGTTGCCCATAATTGCTGATTCCACGCTAAAACCTTCAAATGTAAAATCATCAACCAAAGCTTGCCTGATAGCATCGTCGTCTTCAACTATTAAAATTCGTTTCATATTATTCTACTTTAATATGGGTAATTTGATAATAAAAGTACTTCCTGAACCAACTTTGCTTTCATGAGAAACAGTTCCCCCATGGGATTCTATTATTTGTTTCACTATTGTCAGACCAATGCCGCTGCCTTTCACCCGCTGGGTATGGTCATTA
>CAYXQX010000332.1:0-5054 GCA_964467485.1 uncultured Porphyromonadaceae bacterium
GAAGTTCAGGAGTTGGAGATGGCGCTGGGGATGGATGCTAGTATTGCTGCGCTCCCAAATGTTTGGCGAGGCAGTGACCAGGGTACAAAGATGGCTATGGGAGGGGAGTCGGGTTATGAGGCTTTGTTCTCAGGGAGAAGGGTTACCGGAGGTTTATATTCCGCGATTGACAATTATGAATATCTGTATACATCAACAGAGTATGGGTCTTATGCCTGGAGGAGGTGTTTGAGAGTTGCGGATAATAGGGTGGGTAGATATAATACCTTTCCAAAAACCTATGGCATGTCTATTAGGTGCGTTCAGGATAATTAAAGAATAGTAAAATAAAAATTATATTTCGATGAAAACACGTTTGATAATAGCAGGGTTTTTAAGTCTAATTGTACTTTTGGGATGTAAGAAAGAAGATCCACCTGATAATCATGATGATGATCCGATAGAATTTGTGTCCATTACATCAGGAAGGGATATAATATTCATTGAGGATACGACAAAAGTAACAGCAAAGGCTACAGGATATGAATTATCGTACTATTGGTCAGCTGAGAAGGGGGATATACTGGGGTCAGGAGAAGAAGTTACTTATGTTGCTACACCATGTACGGTTGGAGATAATGAAATCTATTGTACAGTTAAAAGTAGTAATGGAAAAGAGGAGACAAAGTATGTTGTCGTTACGGTGCTTTAAGCTTAGGTTGCTTTTGTGTGCAGGGATGGCTGTGTTATTAAGTTTGCCAACTTATTCACAATGTTTTTCTTCTTCGGGGAACCCGGTTGGCGGCAGTCAGAATATGGGAACTTTAGAAAAGAAGGTGCTGAGTTGTATTGTCTTTTACCGCAGTAGTTTTTCCGACCGTTACTTTGAAGGAAGTAGTTTGTCGGATGTTAGTATCCTGAAAAATGCAAATTATAATTATTCAGGTACCCTATTAGCATATGGTATTACCCGTGGTTTTACTCTGGAAATGGAAGCCGGGTATTTCATTAATAAAACAAAAAACTACAATATCCCTGCAGGTTATAGCTTGAAAGGATTTGGTCCTGCCAATGTTTTATTGTCGGGTAAATTCCAACTCATAAATAGTATTGAAAAGGGGTTTGGTTGGTCGGCCTCAGTGGGTCTTAAAGCTCCATTTAAAGGAGAACTTCAATACGTGGATAATGTACGTTTGCCTTTTGATCTGCAACCCTCGACTGGCGCTTTTGGTGTAGCTATACAATCATACATGATGAAGCAGAACTCCTTTACCGGAATGCGTTACTTTTTATTTAATCGGGTTGACCTTAACGGGAGGAGTAGGGATGGCTATCATTATGGTGCTGCGTTTGTTAATGCTCTTTTTGTATCCAAGCATCTGATTAAAACATCAAGCTGGCCTGTTAGTATCACATTGATAATGCAGGTGCGTAATGAGGTTCACCGGCAGAATGCTATTTGGGATGAGCCTGAGATATCGTCGGGAGCAGTTAAGCTGTTTGCCTCGCCTCAAGTGAATTTTTCATTCCATGAAACCTGGAATCTTAGTATATTATCAGATATACCCATTTACCAGTATTATAATCACATTCAACTTGCTAACCGCATAGCTTTTGGTCTGTCGTTATCAAGAGCCTTTCCTTTTTACTAAGATTTGATATCAGTTAAGTGTATTTTAAAAGATCTGTAACTATAAATAGCCACTACTACAAAGCAAATGAGGGGTAAAATAAAGGAGAAGTTTACCTCAGGGATATAGCCAAAAAGTTGTACGTCGGCGAATCCATCTCCTCCAATATCCAGGATTCGGCCTTGAAGTGGGGGCATCAGAGCTCCTCCAACAATGGCCATTACCAGACCGGCGGAACCTATTTTTGCCTCATCACCCATGTCACATAGGGCGATGCCGTATATTGTAGGGAACATTAGCGACATTGCTACTGATATTCCAACCAGACAGTAGAGGCCGGGAATTCCTGGTATAAGTATAGTTCCTGCAGTAAGTGTTACTCCGGCCAGAGCAAAAACAAACATCAGTTTACCCGGATTGAAGAATTTTAGCAGGTAGGTGTTTCCTGCCCGGCCCAATAGGAATGCAATCATCGCTGCCATATTGTACCATGTGGCTGTGAGGTGCTGCTCTTCGGGTAATCCTGAGTTAATATTATCAACATAATGGAATATGAAGGTCCAGCACATAATCTGTGCTCCAACATAAAAGGCCTGGGTTATTACACCTTCACGATACCGTTTATTTTTGAACAGGGTTTTGAATGTGGTTCCAAGGGGAAGTGTAGTAATATCTTTTTTTCTAGGCATTTTTGATACAGTCACCACAACCAGTATCACTAAAACAAGTATGCCTAAACCTATGTATGGCTTGCTGATAATATTCAGGTCGTTTGTCGTGATGGCCGCTTGTTCCACGGCTGACAATGTATCATAAACAATATCTCCTTTGTTACTTATTATTTCTCCACCTGCTCCAATTATATCTTCTGAAAAAGTATTATCTGATTGCAGGGATTTAATGACAAATATTTGAGCAGCCAGCATACCTAAAAGGGAGCCTACAGGATTAAATGATTGTGAAAGGTTGAGTCTTCTGGTGGCTGTTTCCGGAGGTCCCATTGACAAGATATAGGGATTAGAGGTGGTTTCCAGGAAGGCCAGTCCAAATGTCAGTATATATAATGAAGCCAGAAAAAACCCAAACTGTTCATTTGCAGCGGCCGGATAGAAAAGGAGAGCACCAATGGCATACAACCCAAGCCCAACCATAATTCCTCCCTTGTAGGAGAATCGTCTGATAAACAAGGCAGCCGGAATGGCCATTGTTGCATAGCCGCCGTAGAATGCCAGTTGGACGAGTGCTGCCTCAAAATTTGATAGCTCACGCATAACCTTTTTGAAAGCAGAAACCATTGGGTTTGTAAGGTCATTCGCAATACCCCACATGAAAAACAGGGTAGTAATCAATATAAAAGCATACAAAAATTGATGGGGTACTAAAGCTTTGCCTCCCTTTTTCATAGTAATTCACTTAATGTTTGATTTGATTAACAGGGAGTTACCCCCTTTTTAAGAATTATGTTGCCGTATTTTGCTGTTTCACCAGTCATAACAACCAGGAATGCCTCATCAGCCCTGTCATAGAATTCAAATCTGTCAATTCTTTTTATTGCAGGTGCATCGGGGTTTGTAATATGAATACTTTTTAGATAAGATTCCTCAACTACAGGATCCAGCTTATCGCCTTCAACAGCCTCCATCATCACCAAGGGATGATCATCATAGGTGTCCAATTCAAATAAAGGTAAAATGGCTGCAAGCAAATCAGGAATTTTTATTCCGTCGGCACGAATTACATTTTCGTTATAAGTGTCACCAGGGAAATGGGCATCAGCGAGAATTATTTCATCACCATGTCCCATGCTTGAGAGTTCCATTAAAAGTTCGGGGCAGATCAGAGGGGATATTCCTTTTAACATAAGCGATTATTTAAGCTAATTTGTGAAAGGATAAAAGTAGGAAAAATTAATTCTATTTCTGTACCTATACCACTACCTCTAACTGTTTGATAATACATTTTTAGTATCAGGATGGATTTTTGAATTAAAGATTATTTGATTCTGAAAAGATGAATATCCTGATTTTTCATTTCTTACCAAAAGGAATTAAAGGAATTGGTCTTAACAGCAATATTGGATGAAATGGTCTGTTTTTTTGTGATAAAATTGTATTAACAGGTTAAATCTGTCAATAAATGAGTTTAAATGATAAATAAATGAGTAATTTCTTTCAAAAATATGATTTTGCTGTTAAATTAGTGCCTGCTTATTAGTTTGACTATTGGTTTTGTTTAATAATTATTCACTAAAATAAATTGTTTTATGAGAAAAATTACTTTACTCCTTGCTTTATTGGGCTTTTTTATGGGAAGTGTTTCTCAGGCTCAAAATACCTCCGGCAATCTTAAAGGATCCGGCGAGGTATTCTTTCTGGAAACTTTCGATTGGGGGGATCCTGATGATCCTAAGGGCTGGAATCAGCCAGAGGGATATTATTTGGAAGACCCAACTGACACCGGGTTTAACTTCCATTGGTATCCAAATGAGCCTCTAAAAGCCATGTATGTTGATGAGCCTGCTTTTCAATCCACTTCCAAAGAAGATGGGCACTTGTGTCTGTTCGCCGGGAAGTACAATGATTATATGGGTAGTGCTGATGGAACAGACATTGATAATTATATTGGATTTCCGATTTTTGACTGTAGTGACAAGGGATCTGTGATACTTAAGTTTGAAACAAACTTCATGCAATATTCACCTATTGCAGACGGAATGCAGGTAATGATTTCCAATGATGCCGGTGTTCACTGGGCTATGGCAGATTGTGATTTCGGTGTTGAACATAAGGATCGTCCTAATGATGTTCCTCCGGGAGTTCCTGCAATTTTCCAGGCTAATATTTCTGATGTTGCTGCCGGGATGTCGGAAGTGATGATCAAACTGTGGTGGCATGGTACAATGTTCTACTACTGGTTGATTGATGATTTCCAGCTTTCAGAAGCTTGGGATAATGATCTTCAGATGCAGCATTTCAGAGTTGAGTGGGATGATGGAGATGAGAATACTGCGGAGTCGTTCACAGCTAATTGGCCATTGTCTCAATTATCCGGTGCAGTTATTGGAATGGAAGCCAGTGTTATTAATTTCGGTGAATTTGACCAGTACAATACACACCTGGAGGTGGATATTTCGAGAAATAGTCAGTCTGTTTGGAATGCAAC
This sequence comes from uncultured Porphyromonadaceae bacterium, assembly GCA_964467485.1. GTDB lineage: Bacteria > Bacteroidota > Bacteroidia > Bacteroidales > UBA12481 > JAUVKA01. Next base: position 4,773 of record CAYXQX010000332.1, read on the forward strand.
AAGTGAGTCGCTGGACAGCTGGGTTGCGCTCACTGATACAATGAGAATTGAAGATTCATGGACTCCTCCGGCTGAATATGGACATTACAAGTTCAGGTATGATTTTAAGGCCGAACAGGAAGAGCAAACTCCAGATGATACTTATTCAGAATTTTTCATGAATGTGACCGACAGTATCTATTCAAGGTGCGATGATACACCTGAATTAAACTGGTCATATAGTTATGAGCGTTATGCCGACTCAACCGATGATGGTATGCTTCTTGATCACTTTGTTGGTGT
>CAYXQX010000333.1:0-5049 GCA_964467485.1 uncultured Porphyromonadaceae bacterium
ATTACTACGGCTATATTGTTGTTCAAGACAATGGGGAAGGTGGAGATCCACCTGATAAGATTTCATTGCACTACTGGATGACTGAACTTAGTGACTGTGGAATATTGTATGAAGTCCCAATGTATGATATTGAAGCAGGAAACGTCCAGATCCATAAGAAGAAAATAGTTGAAGAACGTTAATTAACTTCTATCAAAAAAAAGCCTGCAAGAAGACTATACTTCTTGCAGGCTTTTTAATAATGACTAATACTATCTGTCCCAACCCATTCCACTAAGTTTATCGCAAATATATTCACTCACTTCAACTATAGCATAAATCTCTGTTTTGTTATCCATTGGAGTAATAGATAACTCAAGAATAGTATAATCCTCACCTTCATTTCCCTCAAGGAATTCTTCTAACTCCACTGGATTTGTTGGTAGAGTGTAATAATGATACACATCATCAATTACTGCTCTAAATTCATATTGTTCATCCGGCACAAGCTCAAGCTCGCAGATTCCCTCTACAAACCCAAAGGAGGTCCAGGAATCTCCCGACTCAGCCCTTCTGAATTGCCCGTTAACACTTAATGCCATACCAATAGGATTATCCGGACAATGGTACTGGGTGATAAATTTATAGGTATGAAGATTGCTTTTAGCTACGGCTGTAAACTCAGCTGTTTCTCCACAAGGAGTAGATAGACTTACAGTGCCTGAGGGTATATCATATTGAGCATCCCCAAAGACCTGAACCTGCACAGAAGGATCTGCCTCGTTGTAATACAGTGGTTCAATCAAAACTTCCAATGGGAATGACCCGCTTATCTGTCCTGATTTTGTATCACCGGTTGAATAGGTGATCAGGTAAACAAAACTACCGGTCCCGGCACCTTCATCAGACGCGTTTAGCATAATCGTCAAGCCTGTTTCACATTGGGCTACTCCTGATTTAAGAACTGATGAGAAAACCATATCTCCCTGGGCCAGACCAGCCTCTTTTACGGGATCAGCAGGTGGTACTAAATCGTCACCAATTGAAGTCGTGTAATAAACACCATAATCATCATAAGCAATGGGATCCTGCAGATTATCACAAAGAAGATTACCCTGAGCCAGTGTGGTGTATAGATTGATGTACTCATAGGCTGTGCCTGTTGGCGAACCACCTATATCCGATACAAACATCAGTTGTGAGGAGTTCATCTCGCCATTGTAATACATATCATAAGGCTCACCAAATGAACCTGATTTAAGAGGCTCACCCGGTACCGTTCTGTTCATCCTGATGATAATGTCCTTAGAACCGTCAGTGGTGTAACTAAGAAATTGTGGTGCCGATATCCCCGACTCACTAATCGCCATTATTGTTATTGAAAGTGGATCATCCTTACTAACTTCAAAATTTGGATCATAACCAAGCTCCAAATAACCAATATTTGTTCTGAACAAATCAGGCTTTTCTCCCCTAAAGGTAATCAACCTGTCAGCATCATCCCCCCATACCTGCATCTCAATCAATTCATTTTCAATTGGCTCATCCGTCTCAGCGTCGACAAACCAGAACTGTAATTTCGTATCAACAAAATTAAGATCCAGCAAAAGAAGAGTAATATTCTCACCACTCTCTTTATCCTTCAAAGGATTATTAAGTAAGTCTTCGCAGCTTGTAGCAGCAAACAACATGCTCAAAACCAATGTCAGCAGGCTTATATTTTTTATGGCATTTTTCATCTTTATAGATCTATTATTTCAACAAATACTTATTTAAAATTAACTATTCTAAAAGAAAGGGACAATTTTAACAACGGATATATATAATACTGGTCTATTTGTCTCTCCAGCTTACCCTCCTGACCGTGATCAGGATTTGCCGTTGGAGACAAAAGACCTGTTGTTTGGATGGTGATATCAGGAGATCCCTGATAGATCCCTCCCAATTCAAATGCAAATGCTACCCGTTTTTTTGTATTTAATGTTTGCCCCAAACCTATTCCCAGATAAGGCGAAATCCTGAATTTTGGATCCAGATCAAATTGAAAATTTCCAATTTTTTCTTTTGGAATTTCAATATCGCCAAAAGGGAATGAGCTTACAGCATGGCCAATGACCTCACTATGGAATAGATTATAACCTAAGCCTCCGCTGATAAAAAACCATTGACCAAGAGAATAATCGCACAAAAGGGATATACTCCCGGTTCCAATATTAACATCAGCTTCATAATCTATACCATTTTCACTGAAATTTATTTTGCGATTGGAACTTAACCTATCCATTCCCAACCTAAAATTTACTTTTTCAATGAAAGCAAAAACAAGATCCCCTCCAAATCCATTGGTAGAAGCCTTTATAGCTATACCCACGCCAGACTGAAAATCTGTTTGTGACTTACCTGAATAAGGCAAAATAGATAACGCAATTAGCCCAATAAGGGTTAACAAAAAATATTTCATGCAGTGATTCTAGATGGTCTTGTGTCTTTGAACGTAAAAAAACCAAAAAAGTTCTATAATTCCGCAATAAAGTAGTTGTCTGATTGAAGGGTAATTTGAAATTTATATCTTTATTATCAAATTAATTAATCTTCAATTATGCTATTAGCTGGAATTTTCGGTGGAATGGGTTTGATTATGATCCTTCTGATATTTGGATTTATTATTTTACTTCCCCTTATTGCACTTATCGATATTGTCCGTAATGATTTTGATGGCAATAATAAGCTTCTGTGGGTTCTTATAGTGATATTCCTGCCATTCTTAGGATCAGTATTATACTTCCTGATTGGAAGAGACCAGAGATCAGGAAGGCGTTAATAAAAGTCTCTCCTGGTTTTATCTTTTATCTTTTTTTTCTTTTATCCTTGCCCAAACCAGTTAGATCATTATTACTTAATAATGACCCTGCTGCTTCTTAAACTGTTTCCTGCCTTTAGCCTGATGAAATAAACCCCCGACCTAACATCAGGATAAATTTTTACTTTCCCTTGCCCTGTCTCATTTGATACCGTCTCGCTATAAACCTTCTTGCCCTGTATATCAACAAGATCAATCGTCATTAAACCAACAGGTAATCCGGCATATTCGATAAACATATTTCCTGATGTTGGATTCGGGTAAACAACAAGCCTATTTACATTCTCAATTTCTCCTGATGAACTGCTGGCAGAAGCCAGATCGGCCATCCAGATACCCCTGCCAAAGGTTGCAGCATATATTTTCCCTGTTGAATAATGGATCTCCAGTTCACTAACTAATACGTTAGGAAGGTCGGTGCTATATAGTTCCCATGCATCATGATTATCCCAGGTATAATATATGCCGGCATCTGTCCCAACATAAACCAGATTCTCATCCGAGCCATTTTGATGCACGATGGTATTCGCCGGGATATTCGGAAGGTTGTATGAGATATTTTCCCAGGTATCACCCCCATCAGGAGAATGATATACCTTTTCGCCATCAGAAAAACCACTGCAAGTTACCCAAACGCTCAGTGGATCATCATCATCCACAGCTATGTATGAAAAATACCGCGAATCAGGCAGTCCGGCTGTTACATTATCCCAGTTTGATCCATCAGATGTGCGCCAGAAACTGGACGGGCTGCTAAATGTATGATGGATCCTTTTGGCTACATACATATGCTTGGGATCTGTAGGATACATCTCCAGAGCAGAAATAATAGCAGGTTTACCATAACCATCAATAATTGGAAAATTGCTGATTTTCTCCCAGCTGGTTCCCATGTCCACCGATTTCCACACATTACCGTAACCGGCATAGATTTCATCAGGATTACTCTGATTCATTATCATGGGCGTAGTCCATCCACCGTTTTCATCATAGGTAGGCCTGATACCCCGGAAGGAATGTCCACCATCAGTTGATCTACTCCAGTTGCCATATTGTGATGATCCAAAAATAATATCAGGATCATCAGGATGGATCATGGCCTCCATTCCATCACCACCAATTATATTCACCCATCTGCTACCGTTATTAAAGAAAGTTGAATTATCCTGCGCACCGCCAATAACATAACCTGGGTACTTCTCAGCCAAGCCGATACGATAGAAGGATGTTATCGCCATTCCATTTGATCTCTCTTCCCAAATAGTATTCCATCTACCCGATCCATTTTCTCCAAGCGACAATCTTGTTGTTCTGGCAACGCCTCCATCATGACAAGCATAATATTTGTCATCTGCAGGGTTATATTTATACTGATGATGATCGGCATGGAGGGTAAAGCCATTATTCATAATCCAATATGAACACATAGTCCAGTTTGATCCCCCATCTTCAGAGCCCCACATATTGATTCCTCCCACGAATACTCTTTCCTTGTCTTTTGGATCAACCAAAATTGAAAGATCGTACCAACCCTGACCTCCCGGTCCGGAAGCTGATTGATACCAATGAAGTATGTTTTTTCCACCTGAATGGTGCATTCTGGTTTCCCAGGTTGCCCCACCATCTGTTGAGCGATAAAATCCAAAAAAACCTCCACTTATATCCGAAGCCACCAGGTAAATATAATCAGGTGTTTCAGGCGTTAGTCCAATCTCCACTCTGGAAATACTCCGATCTCCGGGGAAGCCAGGATCCAGCTCCGTCCATGTCTCACCAAAATCCACAGTTTTCAGCAATGATGCTTGTCCTATTCCCAAGGTCTCAACATAACCAGGCGTAGCATATATGGTATTACCATTCGTGAAATCCTGTTCAATATCCCAAATAAGATCCGTTCTGATCTGTGCCCATGAGTCACCGGCATCTAAAGACTTATACATCCCGTCTACCCCTGCAGCAAGCAATACATTGGAGTCGTCAGGAGAAATAAGAACCCTCCTGATAAGAGTAACATCCAGTTCCGATTGAGTAAATGACAAGCCGGTTGGGGCCCAGTTTAGCCCACCATCTGTTGTTTTATATACGCCCAATCCATAATGAGTATGTCTTTTTCTCTGGTCGGTATTCAGTGCCACACCTATATATGCATAATCACAAACCGAAATATATATTACATCAGGATTATCCTGATCCACAGCAATATCAGAAAC
>CAYXQX010000334.1:0-5044 GCA_964467485.1 uncultured Porphyromonadaceae bacterium
CCAATTTATTATGCAACATTGCTCGTTGAATGGAACTTGAGGCATAGTCTGCTATCGCATTAATCAATCTGAGTTGAGTGGGTGTAAAATGAGCAGCTTCACTGCTGTGGAATTCCCCAAGGATGAGGAGACCAATCTTGCCATCAGTGCCGATTAATGGGCAAATGCATAAAGTACTGGCAAAATTAATGAATAAGGCTTGTTTTTCCTCATCTTGCCAGTCTGGCTTGTTAATATCTAGTACAACAATTTTTCCATCATCAAGAACAGTATCATAGATATATTCAGCGACTATAGGCTCAACTTTTCCATAACGCAGTGGATCCCTGAGATTTTTAATTGGATATATTGCCCGACAATAATAATCTCCGTTGTCATCTCTTATTAATATCCTGGTATACGTAACCTGAACATTTTCAACAGTGTGCTTGGTAACAATGTTTAATATGGTATCCAAATCATCTGTACCAACAAGCTGATTGGATAGGTTGTAAAGAGTGTCGATTTCTTTTCGTCTGCTCTGTTCCGCAGTATATAGACGGGCGTTTTCTATTGCGACAGCGGTTTGATTCGCGACTGTCGAGAGGATTATTATTTCTTCAGGGCTGTACGGTTGTTCAGAACGCTTGAGTCCCAACATGAATATTCCAACAAATAGGGATTGCACTTTGATAGGAATGAATAATTCTGATTCCATGGCATTTAAGAGCTGTTTTTCACTTTTCCAAAGGGATTGAAATTGAGGGAGGATCTCCATTTCATCCCGGTTAATAGCAGTGTCATGCGTGGATAACCAGCGAACAACAGGGTGTCCCAGTCTGAATGTAAGTTGTCCCATTTCTTCCAATCCAATTTGCGTGGTCATCAGGAAAACCCCGGTTTCTTCATCACGCAGGAAAAAAGCAGCTTTCGGGATATGTAAGGTTGAAGTTACCTTTGCCAAAATCATATTTGTGATCTGATAAAGATCAAGGACAGAAGCAGCCCGGCTGCTTAAGGTTTGAAGCATCACCTGGGAGTCGTATTTCTCACGGAAAAACATCTGATCGATTAACTTTTGTGCTCTTAATCGGAGAGGTTCAGCTACCATAGCAGTAACCACTGCCACTACTAAGGAGAGTAGGAAAATTTCTACGCCAGAGTAGACATGAAAAATATTTAATGACAGGGTGATAATCAAAAAGTAGATGGTACCGATAATTATTGTTGGGATGGAATAAACCAATCCTTGACGGATTACAACGCGGATATCTAAGAGCTGGTACCGCAAGATTGCATAAACAATTATGATGGCAGTAACACCATTGGCGGCGATATCGATTGGGTATTTCCCAAAGGGTGTGAAATTAATAGCAGAACCAATAATCATTACCCCAAGTCCCATGATTATGTACAAGAGACGGTTTTGTTGAATTGGATTAATCGATCTTCGATATGAACCAATAAGAGATGTAAGACTATATATAATTATTGCAAACCCGGGTATTGCAGGGATATATGTGTATGGTGTCAAATCATAATTAATAATCCCGTTTTCCAAATGAAAATTTGAGACCAATAGATTTGGAATTAAGCTGAAGCCAATAATTATTATGCCAAATATTGGAACGACCGTATCCCAATTATTCTTCACTTTGGTATTTGATCGTGCGAATGCAAAAATACTTATCATCATGCCAGGCTGACTGCTCACCATCATTCGGAACCAAAAGCTACTTCTTGGTTCATCCACATAAATTAAGAATGCGGTCAGAGACCACAGGATCATAGCCAGCAGGTACCACCGGAATACTCGACGTAAGTCAGTTTGGGGTTTTGAGATTGTTGTGATGATATACAATCCACTATATAGCAGGAATGAAAAGCCCGTAATAGAGGAATTAATAAGAAGGTTCATACTAACCCTTAATTTTTTTATCTCCTAATAGTTTTTTCAATTGTTCTGCTGTAGGTTTCATATGGGGAGGTTTGGTGTGGGCCAAATCAGCGCCATGGCTTTTCTGGTAATCCATATATAAACCAAATGCTCCAGGGTTAAGCAGGGAAATATTAAGCGCTATATATCCAAGCATCGCTTCTATATTGTGATAGTCAGAATTTACTTCACTTAAGGCTGCATCTAGTTGGGTTTTAATTTCATTTGTATCCACATGGGTCACAGTTTTTAACTCTACAAAGAGGTGCAAATATGGTTTACCATCTTTATACTCTTTGCGAGCAATCCATTCGTGGTAAGCAAGGTCGGTTTTTTCAAGTGCTAACCAGATATCCTTCTCTGTAATCAAGGCGAACCCTGCAATATTAATAATATCACTGTCCCGGGAATAAAAGTTCACCTGAGGAAGGTCAATATCCAGTTCATCGTCTCTTTTTGAAATGACTTCCAAAAGATCACCCACTCTGTAGCGAGTGAAGATCCCACCATAAAAATTGGTGAATACCAGCTCATAGATTCCCAGCTCTAATTCATTATAAAGAACTGTTTTTGGATGATAATTTGGATCCTTTTTATTTTTCTTATGCTCCTCATGAGGGATGAATTCATAAAAGTTGGTTTCAGGGAAAAAAGTCATACCCTTGTAAGTCCAGGTCTGCATGCATAACGAACCACCTTCTGTACATGCAATTCCTGCAAGAGGTTTTTTACCCCAGTAATGTTCAATTTGTTTTGTGTAAACTGAAGCGTCTATACCTCCCGTCATAATGCCTTTCAATTTCCAGACATCTTTGGGGAGCAGTTTCCTCCCTTTAATTTTCGTGGTGACAAAACCGCTCAGCAATCTCCAAAAAACAGTTGGTTTAAGCATCTTGACTGAAAATTTGACAGAGTTGGATCCTTGTTCAAATTGCTCTCCAATTCTGACTAAAATACTGGAAAGACCGTAGAAGAAATCCATCCCCTCTATCATTGCCAATTTGAACCCTTCTTGAATTCGCTCCATAAAACCCATTTTTTCTCCTTCAAGAAGGGGAGGGAGGAATATCAGATCCATATGTTCATCTACGGCATGACTGAAAATACCTGAGACATAGGGTGGAGGTGCGGATCCCACTAATACGCTATCAAATGGTTCAATATTAACTTCCCCTTTTTGTGTACAGGACGCGATAATCATTGATCCGGCCGTAGTCTCCCCCAGCCGTTCAACCATTTTCTTTGTGTATGGAGTCCATTTATATTTAAAATCACCGCTTCTCCCCGAGGTATGCGCCCAAATAACTGGTTCGGCGGGAAGAACATCGTTTCTTTTTTGATCAAGATATTCTTGATAATCCCCATAAGTAGTCAAAGGCACAACTTCACGGAATTCCTCGATAGTAGTAGGAATAACGTCACCCATCAGCATCCGCCCCATCAAACTCTTTCCTAATAAATCTATTTGTTCCAGGAGCAAGCGTTCCTGTATTTCCATGAACTCATCAATACTGAGGTCAAGAAAACCGCAGTATTTTGTCCAAATTTCTTTCTTCCTGCCTTGTTGAAGTAGAGTACTTAATGTAGTCACAATTACTCCTGTTTGTTCACACATTGAATAGATAATGGTGCTGGTATCCAATTGTATTTTGAACTCAATTTATGAATCTGTATATTATGAAATCCTGCTGACTGTAATTCTGTATTCCATCCTTCGGGTGTGCGAAGATTGGTGATCGCCCCAGCTTCCGCCCACGCTCGGGTTGAATTGTCCTTGACAAGAAAATAGAAAAATGCACTTACCCTCATCAAGAACTTCACTACTGGGCGCTCCCATAGGGGTGATGTCCCTGCATCAATTAACGATAATAAACCACCCGGTTTTAACATCCGCCTCATTTCTGAAATCATCAGGGGTATATCCATGTGATGGGACGCTAAACCCGATACCACAACATCAAAAGAATGATCGCTAAATGGCAGGGCCATAGCATTTGCACAGGTCAGGCTGATTGTGTTATTGATGTCTCTAGGGGATATTTCCTTTTTCCCTTGCCGGAGCATGGATTCAGTGAAATCAAGACCGATGATGTGAATACCCGGTTTTTTTTTCCTTAAAATTTTTCGGGGGATGACTAATGTCCCTGTCGCAATATCCAGGATTCTTTGATTTTCTAAAATCTCTGTCCTGTCAACCAGCTGATCGACAAATTTCTGATAACCCCAACCCCAGAAAGTATTTAATTCGCCTTCCATTGTTTCTTCATAATGGGAGGACATTTCGTTGAATGAATCCTGAACGACTTGTTTATCTTCCATATGTGAACTGATCGCTACCCCCAAGTTTAAATTCGTGATATTTTTAACAATTGCTGGGTCAGATTATACACCTGAATAATAAATCAAAACCAAGACTTGATTTTCAGATATAAAATTTATCTTTGTCAACCTCTTCCCTCAAAATACGGAGTTCTTCATCACTGGGAGGACTATTTTCTCCGATTTCATCAGCCAAAAGCAGATCAAAACCGGTATTTTCTAGGACTTCTTCCACGCTGATTCCCGGTTGCGTAGACAATAATTTCATCCTTTTGCTCTTTTCGTCATAACCCAGAATACCTAATGTGGTCACTACCCGGTAAGGGCCAGTGCCGGGCGGCAGACCGGCATCTTCGCGGGCGTTAGGGCCGGTCAGGTATCCCGGCGTGGTAATGAAATCCACTTTTTCCACGAAGCGCAGCTTATCATGTTTCATGATCGCAATTGTCCGCCAGCAATGTGAGCCAACATCATTGCCTCCACCGCTTCCAGGTAGGCGCACCTTCGGGTGATCGTGGTCGCCGATCACTGTTGAGTTCAGGTTGCCATAGGGATCGATCTGGGCCCCGCCTAAGAAACCGTAATCCACAAAACCTCTCTGGGCCGTTTCTACAACATCCAGAATTCCAGAAGCAGCCAGGGCTTTATGAAAGGTCCTCCGTTCGCCAACAGCGAGCGGAAGTTCTTCCAGGATGGCGCCTGTCCCTCCAAACTCAAAAATACTTATTAAGTTAGGAGCATGCATTTTTTGTGCCAAAGCCCCTGCCAACATGGGAATACCTGTGCCGATGAAGACCGTGGAATTGTCCT
>CAYXQX010000335.1:0-5034 GCA_964467485.1 uncultured Porphyromonadaceae bacterium
GCCGTAGGGACAGAGGTTATACTAGAGGGAGTAGTAGAGCAGGGGGAATGGTGTTTTGTCACCGGGGAAACGATTGGGGGATGGAGCTCGTCGGGCTGGGTGTGGTGCTACCGGTTGTTTGTCGCGGAATAATCTACGCGATTTCGTATAGGCAACATGGTATTGTCAGGTACGTTGGGTTCCAGGAGGTTTGTAACACCTTCTCGTTTTCCTTGGCTCTAGAAAACTTCCTCTGAAGCTCAGCTATATACACAATGGGTTCTTGGTGTAATCCATTTGGGGATTGTATAATACAGCCAACTCTTTTGATTATAATTCAACCATGTTGAAAACATTGGATTGATCCGAGCCCGAGGTACTGGTTCGGATAAAACAATAGTACGCCACAAACGACGCACAGAAAAGGCATTAATCATATCCTATAATATTTACTACACGGAGAATTTCTGATCACAAAAAAAAAGAATATTCATAAATAGTTCTGCGGTAAGTTTTACTACCCTTGATTATTTGCATGAAAAAAGAAACCAAGAGGTACCAATATGTCAACCCAGTACCAAGAATTAATACTACAAGTAAAACGATTGTCAAACGAAGATCTAAAGAAACTTATTACTCAAACAAGAGCATTAGCTGATATGGAGTGATGATGGCAATAAAAAGCCCTTTAGCTGATTTCACAACTGTGCTTGGACAAGTAGTAGAAGCAGCTGAGACTTATAAAGACACACTTCGAGTAAATGAGTCTTCGACTCGGGCAGTTCTTATTGACCCAATACTTAGGACTCTGGGGTGGGATACTGCTAAACCTTTTATGGTAGAGTTGATTATGCGTTGTATGATGTAAATCAGGATATCAAAATAATTATTGAAGCAAAAAAACTTGGTGTTGATTTACATAACAAGGAAACATACTTATCTTTGGTTCGGTATGCGTTCTCTTCTGGAGTATCGGATATATTTCTGACCGATGGATTGATTTAGCATCATTTTACTGAATTTTCACCCGGTAACCAAGAACCTACGAATATTCTTTCCTTATTAGAAACACCGCATGTCGAAATAGCAGCATATTTTGTCCAACGATTAGACGCTGCTCGATATTGGCCTGAAGAAAAGGATGTTGATGAGTTATCACAAAATATTAATCAATTGGAAAAAGAGATAAACAAAATTCAACTGGAACTTTCCAAGACCAAATCCGAAGAAGAACTGAAAAATGTTAGTCAAGCTGGAATAACAGAGGAAATTAATCAGAAATTTGTAACGCTATCAGAAATGGGCAATGCCGTTGGAACAAAACCAACACAACTCAAACTTCCAGACGGAACAATTATTCCTGTAAAAACCTGGACTGATGTGTTATCTCAATGTATAAGTTTTTCACTTGAACACAACGCAAACGTATCAATTCCGTTTAAAGATGCTGCAGGACGGAAGGTTAACTTGGTCGGATTAACTAGACCTCCACGTGGCATAACTTACTTTGAAGATGAATATCAGGGACACAATATTTTTGTTTATACCAATTATGATTCGAATAACTGTATCCGTAATTCACTCCATATCCTTGAACATACTCCTAATGAATATGTGAAAAACGTTGTATCTGTTATTTACTCCAAACAACAGTAAGAACTTATCAATATAACTGATAAATCTTCCGATAATAGACAAATATCTATTTTTGATCAAATTGAAAGCGAAGACCACAATGGAGACTCCGGCAATCTCGAAGAGATAAAGGAAAAAGAGATTGAGGAGGCCCGGGATAAGATTCTTAATAATGTATCTGCAGGTATTAGTAATACCTTGAGGGATGAAGTTGCTTGGATTTTAAATTATTATCCTGATACGAGAGAATCTGATATCACTTTAATGTTGAAATATTGGAGGCAATTTCAACCTGATATCCATACCGAAAAATTTATTGATCCAGCTGATCTGGACAAAGTCATGTTCCTGATCGAGCAGGCGTTTCAGCAAACCTTATAAGTGAAACCTATGGAACAGGAACCTTATTTACTGTCATTTACAGCCGCATAACTTGCCCACAGCAAGAGTCTGATTCTGGCGCAAGCATACAGAGAGGAAGGGTCGAATCAGATTATTTTCTGACAAATGACTTGGATTTTATTAAGTTAGCAATTTTTAATCCACTTAGTGTTATTGCGTCAGCAGTATACAACGTACCATTCATAGATACTTCATTAATATAGAAAAGACAGAGGTTTTTGTATTATGCCAGTAAAAAAATCAGAACTTTACAGTTCCCTATGGGCCAGTTGCGACGAGCTGCGAGGTGGAATGGACGCCTCCCAGTACAAGGATTATGTATTAGTGTTGCTGTTTGTCAAGTACGTCTCCGATAAATACGCAGGGCAGCTCTATGCTCCCATAGTAGTCCCCGAAGGCGGTGGATTTGCGGATATGGTTGCCCTTAAAGGTGACAAAGATATCGGCGACAAGATCAACAAAATCATCGGCTCCCTGGCAGAAGCCAATGAGCTTAAAGGCGTGATCGATGTGGCGGATTTCAATGACCCTGACAAGTTGGGCCAGGGAAAGGACATGGTGGATAAGCTTTCAAACCTGGTGGCGATCTTTGAGGAACCCGGACTGGATTTCAGCAACAACCGGGTGGAAGGCGACGATATCATGGGGGACGCCTATGAATACTTGATGCGCAACTTTGCCACTCAATCGGGTAAAAGTAAGGGGCAGTTCTACACGCCGGCAGAGGTTTCCCGGGTGATGGCCAAAGTGATTGGCATCGGTGATGCAGAAAGGCAGAGTCAGACTATCTATGATCCCACCTGTGGATCAGGTTCCCTGCTTCTCAAGGCGGCTGATGAATCTTCAACAGGCGTTACTATCTACGGGCAGGAGCTTGATAATGCCACCGCTGCCCTGGCACGGATGAATATGATCCTTCACGAAAACCCTACCGCTGAGATCTGGCAGGATAACTCCCTGGCTCGACCTCATTGGGTGGATGGATCCAGGGTGAATACCTTTGATTATGTGGTGGCCAATCCTCCCTTCTCTTATAAGGCTTGGCGCAACGGGTTTGATCCCGAGAATGATGTCTATCATCGGTTTGAATACGGCATACCCCCCACACGCAATGGAGATTATGCTTTCTTGCTACATATTATCGCTTCCTTGAAGAGCACCGGGCGAGGGGCAGTGATCTTGCCCCATGGTGTGTTATTCCGGGGAAATGTTGAGGAGGATATCCGCCGGGAGCTGGTGCAGCGGGAATTCATTGAGGGCATTATCGGGCTGCCGCCTAACTTGTTTTACGGGACGGGCATCCCGGCCTGCATTCTTGTTCTGGATAAGAAAGGTGCTCTCTCCCGGGAGGGCATTTTCATGATTGACGCCAGCTCTGGCTTCATGAAGGACGGTAACAAAAACCGCCTCCGCCACCAGGACATCCGCAAGATCGTTGATGTCTATACCGGGAGATTGGAATTAGACCGTTACTCAAGAATGGTTTCAAAAGACGAGATTGAGAGCAATGAATACAATCTCAACCTACCCCGCTATATAAATACCACTGAGCCGGAGGATCTGCAGGATATTGAGGCCCACCTCAAGGGAGGTATTCCCAATCGGGACATTATTGATCTGGACCGCTACTGGAAGATTTTTCCTTCCCTGAAAGAAGATCTATTTGAAGAAGATATTCGTCCTGGATACAGCGAGCTGCGGATAGAAGCCAGCGAGATCAAATCTTTTATCATGGAGCATTCCGAGTATTCCGTATATTCCAGGCTTGTTTTTGATCTGTTTGATGGCTGGAAAGAGAGACATCGATCCCGGCTGCTGGGCTTGGGAGAGGGAGAATCGCCAAAAGCTTTGATCGCTGAACTGGGGGAGGATTATTTAAAGACATTCACCCACCTGAACCTGATTGATAATTATGACCTTTACCAGCTTTTGCTGACCTATTGGACAAATACCATGCAGGATGATCTCTACATGATCATTCAGGAGGGCTGGGAAGGGGCTACCAAGCTGCGATTACTTAAAGAAAAAACAAAAGAAACTCCTGATTTAAAAATCGGTAAGCTGAAATACAAAGCGGATTTGATCCCTCCGAAGCTGATCATCTCTGCTTATTTCCTAGAGCAGAAGCGGGCGATAGAAGAACTTGAAACCCAGCTGAGTGAGATCGAACGTCAACGGGATGAGCTGGAAGAGGAACACGGGGGTGACGAGGGTTTACTGGAGGAAGCCAAGAGCAATGCGGGTAATGTCACTAAAGGCGCAGCCAAAGCCCGCATGAAAGAAATAAAGGAAGATCTAGATTATTCTGATGAGCTTGAGGTGATCAAGTTATATCTGAACATCTCTAATCAGGAGGCAAAGAATAAAGGTAAGATCAACGAAGGTCAAAAGAATTTGGATGAACTGATTCTGCAAAAGTATAAAGAGCTTACAGAAGCTGAAATCATAGAATTAGTTGTGGACAATAAATGGTTACGGTATCTAGCGGAAAGTGTGGAAACGGAATTAGATGCTGTCACTAGGTCACTAACAAATCGTGTAGGTGAGTTATCTCAACGATATGAGATCCCTCTTCCAGAAATTAATACACAAATTGAAGGACTTAGTAAAAAAGTGGAAACCCATTTGGACAGGATGGGATATTCATGGAAATAAAAAACGGATACAAAGTTTGTGAGATAGGAATAACACCAGCAGATTGGAAAGTTATGACTCTGGACCAGACTACTAACTGTCTAGATAATTTGCGGGTTCCCTTAAATGCAGAACAACGAGCAAAAATGAAAGGTGATATTCCATATTGTGGTGCAAACGGTATCGTTGATTATGTGGATGATTTTGTTATTGATGATGAAATATTATTATTAGCAGAAGATGGTGGATATTTTGATGAATATCAAACTCGTCCAATAGCATACAGAATGAGTGGAAAGTGTTGGGTGAATAATCATGCCCACATATTAGTTGCCATTGATGGATTTAATCGAATGGAAAAATACTGAAAATATGAACGTGAAG
>CAYXQX010000336.1:0-5020 GCA_964467485.1 uncultured Porphyromonadaceae bacterium
CTCACTGCAAAAGGAATGGAACAGGACAGGATCACTGGACTGAAGATTGGTGCCGAAGATTATATTACAAAGCCCTTTAGTACCGAAGAGTTAAAATTACGTCTAGAGATAATATTACGTCGAGTCAACTCTCCTTCAAACAAAAGAGGTGATGAGATATATCCAATTGGTGATTATTCGTTTGACTATAATAATCAGATTCTGAAGCATGAAAAAGAGGAGAAGAGGCTAACAAAAAAGGAAGCTCTTGTGCTGCGCCTGTTATCTGTAAATATAAACCAATTGGTTAGAAGAGAGATTGCTTTAAAAACTATATGGGGAGCTGATGATTATTTTATGGGACGAAGCATGGATGTTTATATTGCCAAGCTCAGGAGTTATCTTAAAAATGACGAGAGAGTAAATATAATTAATGTTCACGGAACAGGTTTTAAACTAGAATTTACAAACAGTTGAGTGATTCAGTGAGAATTGATAAATGGCTTTGGGCAGTAAGGATTTTTAAATCCCGCAGTCTGGCATCTGATGCATGCAAGACTGGTAAGGTCGAAATTGCTGATCAAGTTGTAAAACCATCAAGATCAATTTCCATAGATGAAATTATCACAGTAAAAAAACCACCCTATACTTTTCATTATAGAGTTAAAGGCCTGATTGCGAAAAGAGTCTCAGCAAAACTGGCCGTCGAACATGTTGAAGATCTAACGTCCCCTGATGAAATATTAAATGTAAAAACCATACAGGAATCTGCTTTTTTCACCAGAGACAGAGGGACGGGGCGCCCAACAAAAAAAGAAAGAAGACTTATAGACAGATTTAAAACCTGAACTGAAAATAATGTTTGTTGCAAAAGAAAAAAGAAACACTAACATAGCAGAATACCTGCTGTACATGTGGCAAATTGAGGACCTTATCAGGGCTCAAGACTTTAATATCGACCGAATCGACAATGATCTTGTTCAACAATATCAGGGGACGCCAGAGCAGATTGAAGAAATCCGACAGTGGTATCATGGCCTCGCCGAATCAATGCTGATTGAAGGGATAAAAAAGACAGGACATCTTCAGTTCATGATCACCCTGATGGACGATGTAAATAATTTCCATTTTAGACTCATAGATAGCTCATTACATAGCAAATATCAAAATCTATACATGTCTTCCATCCATGATATAAGCGAGCTGAGAAAAAAAATGGGAGACAAGGAACAAATTTCAGATGTTGAAGTTTGTCTCACTGCCCTCTATGGTCTTCTTCTAATGAGACTAAAAAAAAGGACCATATCTGAGGAGACTGAGAATGTCTTTAAAGGATTCAGCGAGTTATTGGCAGAATTGTCCCGCTTTTATAAAAAATATGAAGAAGGTGAAATAGAGCTATAACTAAAAAACGGTGACCAATAGTTTTCATTTATGCTCCCATTGGATCTATTGAATCCATTAGGCACAATTTTTGATTCGTTTTCAATAATTATGTAATTTAAAGGTATAAAAACATTTGCCTTGATTATTATAAATTATAAATTTGGACCTATGAGGTCGACCTTGCTATTATTGATCATTGTTTTTGGAGGACATAGCCTGTTCGCACAGCAGGATAGTTTAATCATGGAAAAATATACTCCTGATTACAGGTTCAAAGAAGGCCTGTATCTAAATTTCGGACAGCTTAAGCAAAATGACCCTATCCCTGCAGCAAGAGTTATATCTAAGGAGTCTCCCGGAGATTTCAACTACTTCCGAAATCTGGTTAAAGAAGAAACTATTGGATATTTTGATGACTTTGGAGCCAAAAGTGAATTAAAGACTGAACAGATATGGGGTTTCTGTCAGGACGGGAAGCTATTTATTAATCATAATAGTGAATTTAATCGCATTCCCATTGTTGGGCAAGTATGTCATTTCATAGCTGATGTTACTGTTTATGAATCATATAACGACCCTTATTCCTACAACAGGTATGACTATTATAATCCATACCATCAGAGACCTTACAATAGGACAACAAGATCCAGAGAAATGAGGCAGTATTTATTACGTTTTGAAAGCGGTGAGATTCTTCCTTATGACAGGGAATCCATTCTAATCGTATTGATGGAAGATGCTGAATTGTATGAGGAGTATAACACGCTTAGAAAAAGAAAACAAAGAGATTTGATGTTTTTTTTCCTGAGAAGATATAATGAAAAACACCCTATATACTTTCCTAAACAATAAACCCTATTCTGAAAATTTATCGCTCACTTAAGTCTGCTCACCACACAACTATCAATAAACACTTGGATATTAGGTAATAAAGAATATCTTTGTCGCCACAAAAATAAAAAGCCAATATGTGTTTCCTTAAAAAACATATAAAACAATTTAGAGAGTTAAACGTTTATACCCTACAAAACATCAATTAGGGAAACGTATTTTTTTAATCAGTTCCTGGCTTCTTCCCCCAAAATTTTATGGAAATGAAAAAAATAATTATAGTTATATTGATATTTATTTTATCACCGTTTTCAGCAATGGTATTTGCTCCGAACATGCCTTTGTCATATGACAGTGATACTATCATGAAAAAAATGATAAAAGAAAATGACCTCAGGAAAAGGCTAGCGTATGACAGAACTCTTGAGGATTTCAAATTTGCACTGGCTTTCAAAGAATCTTCTAACAATTGGAGAAAATATAATCCATATGGATATATTGGCAAGTTTCAATTTGGACAGGCGGCTCTGGATGTTACTGGGTACGGACACGTTTCATTCCACGACTTCATTGACAATCCTTCAATATTCCCTGAAAAAGATCAGGACAAGGCAATGGACTCCCTACTACGCTTCAATGCTTATGTACTTGAAGAATATATCAGGGATTATGAAGGCACCTATATCCTGGATTCAATTCCTGTAACAAAAATTGGAGTTCTGGCAGCTTCACACCTGGCAGGGCCGGGCAATGTTAAGAGATTCCTTAATACAAAAGGCCGTTATAACCCTAAGGATATTATGGGTACACACTTATCAGATTATCTGTTAGCCTTTGGCCAGAATTGATAAGTCTGGCACAAGCTCATGTATTTGTCATGTTTGCTGTTGTCTGATAGTCCTCTCTACTTTACATATTTCATATAATAGGTTTCATTATCCTTTTTTTCAATGGCTTTAACACCTTGTGTTATCCAGGATGGAGCTGGAACACCCATGAGATAGTAATCGAAGAACTGCTTCATTCTAATACTCAAATCTTTTCGATTCGACTCTTTCTTTGTCAGATTATGTGGCCCGTCGTTATAATTCAGCAACCATGCCGGTTTTCCTAAACGTCTCAGCGCTACGAAGAACTCAACACCTTGGGCAAATGGGACAGCCCCATCGTTATCATTATGACGAATAAGGCAAGGTGTATTACATTGTGGAGCATAAAACAAAGGACTATTTTCATAATACTGCATTGGTTTTTCCCATAATGTACCTCCAATGCGGCTCTGTGTTTTTTCATACTGGAACTGACGTACCATACCTGATGCTTTCCTGATACCACCATAGGCTGAAGTCATGTTACTTACAGGTGCACCAGGAGAAGCAGCTGCAAACATATCTGTTTGTGTAATGATATATGCAGCCTGATAACCGCCCCAACTCTGCCCCTGTATTCCAAGATGCTCCATATCTATATAGGATCTTTCCTTACCTAATGAAGTCACTCCTGAAACGATGGAATTGAATGCAGAAGGTCCGGGATGACCAATTTTAAAATATACATCAGGCATAAAAACCAGGTATCCATTAGATGCATAGAATGCTGCATTAATAGTACTGGAACTGGCACGAGGATAAATATGACGATAAAGGCCATCAGAATGAAGGCGATAAAAATACACCATCATAGGATATTTCTTTGCCGGGTCAAAATCCTCAGGTTTATATAATAATCCCTGATGCTCTATTCCATCAAAGTCCAGCCACTCAACAAGCTCAACTGTCATCCAGTTATACTCATCCTGTTGAGGATTAGCATTAGTAAGTTTTTGAGCATTTCCAAAATCCATATCACTCACCCACATATCAGGATAGTCCTCAACTGAACTTTTTGTCCAGAACATAATATCTGTATTCTTTGCCTTGCGGGGTGATCTAAATGAAAACTTATCATACACCAGTATTTTTATATTAACCTTGTTCAATGAGAACTTGTAGAAACCAGCTAGTTTTGTTTCGGTGTTAAAAACAGAGAACAGACCTTCCTTCTTTGGGTCGAGGTATTTTTCATCAGGATCTATCCGGCGATACCTATACTGCAATTTACCGTCCCTCCCCTTCTCTTCGGTAACATTTACAGCCTTTTCCTTCCCATTCGGATCCAGTTTCCAAATGTCATATTTATCATAAATATAGAATGCCTCATCATCTTTGGTCCACCCCATAGATCCGTAGTTTCCGGGAGGCTCCGGATAATCATGATTTTCCATAGCAAAATTCACACCTATCGATCCTGTTAGGTTAACGGAAACCTTTTTTTCAATTGAATATGAATACCAGGAGCTATCAGCAGGTTCCCACCAATACAGATAGTTCCCAAAAGTTGATATGCTTGGCCGGAAGCTTATATTTTCCATTATTTTTTGATCATCACCAGTCTTTAGGTCAGTTAAATAAATATCCTTTTGGGATTCATAAGCTATATCATTCTGCAAGGCATAAGGCCTGGAATCAGTAGCCATGGCCACATTTACATTACCCAGATCAAGAGTTCTAAAACTCTCCAAACCATCCTTCTCACCAAGTTGTACAAATTTTCTATCTTTCAGATGGACCAGAGCCTGAAAAGTCTTATTTTTTTCACGACTCACACCAAGCAATTGTTTGGGTTGAAGAGTTTTATCCTGATAATGCCATATATCCAGAAAAACTTTTTCATCCTTTAACAGACTATCCTTCTTCTCCTTTTCATTAACTGGTTTCTTAGAAGTACTAATAAACAGTCGTTGTCCGTCTTCAGAAAACCTTATCCTCCCCTTGTCACTGACACA
>CAYXQX010000337.1:0-2109 GCA_964467485.1 uncultured Porphyromonadaceae bacterium
TTTATATGATATCTTCTCTTTTCCTGTTATAATATGCAAACTCCTAAACAAATGAGCATCTTTGAATTACCATATCTCAACAAACTGACTTACCTGACCAATTCCAACCAACCTATCATGACCTGTGTCTATGGCCTTGGGGACTTTTTATGATATGCAGAGATTTAATATACGCACAATAGCTTCAATTGGAAAATAATAACATGTTTAGATTATCAATAATCTCTATTGTGTTATCCATTGGCATTATCCTTTTACCTGCAGCGTGTAGCTCATCTGCGCGTATCCAAGTAAAATTGAGTGAGAAAAATGCCATAAGTAGAGTGAAAATGTATACAGGAGATACTCTGGAGGTTATTCTGAAAGGGAACCCAACTACCGGCTATAATTGGGAAGTAGACTATGTTGATTCAGCCATCCTGCGACAGGTTGGGAAAACGGAGTTTAAAGCGGACAGAAAGACTCGTGGCTCGGGAGGAATAATAACTATGCGATTTGAAGCTCTTGCATCAGGCCAGACAGTGTTGAGATTGATTTACCACAGACCCTTTGAGAAAGGTGTCCCGCCGGTTCAGACACTTGAGGTAGCTGTTGTAGTCAAATAGGAATGGAGACGTTTCATGAAAAAGCTGATGAAATTCCGGTTGGTCCTGATTGCCCTTTATTTACTTGTTTTGTTCCTTCCGGGCAGCGCCTATAGCCAGTCTGAGGAGATAGAGAAGTTTGAATCAGGGGATAGCATCGAGAAGATCAGGGAAAAGATAGAGCACAACGGCTACAACTTCACAGTAGACCACAACAGGATCTACGACATGTCCCCGGCAATGAAGGAAAAGTTCTTTACGCGCCGCTCGACCCCTTCCCCCCCCTTGACAGACACCTCTTAGGGGAATCGCTTCCCGATCGGTTTGACTGGCGAGATTATAATGGTCACTCCTACATTGGCCCGATCAGGGACCAGGCTGATTGCGGTTCCTGTTACGCCTTTGGTGCCTGCGCTGCGGCGGAAGGAACCCATAACTGGGCCGCAGGAAAATACGATGATAATTGCAGCGATTTTTCAGAATCTTTTATAATTTGGTGTCTGGGTGAGCTGGATAAATATAATTCACATTTCAGTGGCTGTGATGGGGCGGATTACGGCTACTATGAGATCGAGGCCCTAACCACCGAAGGCGTCTGTAGTGAAGCCGATTTTCCCTACGCAACCTCTGGTCCTGACGAGTGCACCCACTGGCAAGACCAGACCACTGTCTTTGCTTCCTGGCATCGGACTGGCTGTAATGATATCGAGGCGATCAAAACGGCTATCATGACCTACGGCGTTGTCGATGCCGCAGTGTATGCTGGATCTGCATTCTCGGCTTACAGCAGCGGCATCTACGAAGACTCATACACCTCCTGTGACGCTTCTCCCTGTTATGATACCATTACCAATCATGCGATTGCCCTTGTTGGTTGGGATGATAACGGCGACCCCGAGAACAGCGGCTACTGGATTCTCCGTAATAGCTGGGACACCAACTGGGGAGAATATGGTTATATGCGAATAAAGTACACCTCGGCAGCTGTTGCCTGCGCGGTCGTCTACTTAGTGCCTAAAGGGCCTGCCGTCACCACCGACTCAGTCACCTCGGTAACCCCCACCTCTGCAATATTGAATGGGGCTGTTCATCCGAG
Organism: uncultured Porphyromonadaceae bacterium; assembly: GCA_964467485.1. Classification (GTDB taxonomy): domain Bacteria; phylum Bacteroidota; class Bacteroidia; order Bacteroidales; family UBA12481; genus JAUVKA01. Next base: position 1,681 of record CAYXQX010000337.1, read on the forward strand.
AGGGCGGGAGACGGTGTATTATTTTGAATACGGGACAACAACCGCTTACGGATCAACTACAACTGAGTCTTCAGCCGGCAGCGGAGACACCGAGATTGATGTTAATGCGTCGGCAACAAGTCTAACCCACCAGACAACCTATCATTTCCGAATTGTTGCAACTAATGCAACCGGCACATCCTACGGCTCGGATATGACCTTTGCCACAACAGGGGCACCTTTTGCCCCGGGGGTCCGGACAGGAAATGCAAGCGTCTTGCTTAGCACGGCGGATATTAACAGTTCAGTAAATCCGCACGGGGATACTACAACATATTACTTTGAACACGGATCAACAACCGCTTACGGATCGACTACAACTGAAACCTCGGTTGGCAGTGGAACAGAGGACTTGGCCGCATCTGCTTCAATCGATTCTCTGGAGTATTC
>CAYXQX010000337.1:2209-5015 GCA_964467485.1 uncultured Porphyromonadaceae bacterium
GGAAATAGAAGCAGGCACAGGGACCGATGATGTTTCGGTGAGCGCTACAATTACCGGTCTAACCCCCCAGACTACATATCATTTTCGGATTGTCGGAACCAACGCAGCAGGAACGGTAAACGGGGGGGACAGAACCGTAACCACCGGAGATATGGCATTATCCGAAGGTTTTGAAAATGCAGGGAATATGCCTGCGGGATGGACACAGGAGATAGTCACGGGTTCAACCGAGTGGGTCTTTCTCGATGGCTGCGGGGATGTTGCTGATGGAATGCCTGCAAGCGCTTACGAGGGAGAGTATAATGCCTGCATGTATTACAACTACTATGTCACCCATTCTTCAAGATTAATCTCTCCGGAGATTAATCTAAGTTTTGGAAATTTCGCGGAGCTTTCATTTCAGCACTGTATGCATGAATGGAGTGGCGACCAGGATGAACTCAGGGTATATTATAAAAACTCTCCCATTGGCTCCTGGACCCTTATCCCGGATGCGGTTTATTTGAAAGATGTTCCGGATTGGACGCAAAGGAGGCTTTCCCTGCCCGAACTTTCCGGTACTTACCGTATTGCCTTCGAGGGCACTACAAATTACGGATACGGGGTTTGTCTTGATAACGTTAAGGTAAGCTTTGGTGAGGCTTTCACATATCATGTCTCATTTTTGGCGGATGAAAATGGAAGCGTCAGCGGTGAGAATGCACAACTTGTCAAAGTAGGAGGTGACTGCACGGAGGTTACAGCTGTTCCTGGCACGGCATATCACTTTGTAAACTGGACAAAGGATGGAGCGGGGTTCAGCACAAATAACCCGCTGACTGTCACACATGTGACCTCTGACATGGAAATCATCTCTAATTTTGCCTTGAACGTCCCAATTATCGCATCGTTTACGCCACACTCGGCTGGTATGGGTGGATTAGTGACCATTACCGGGACCTATTTTACCGGGGCCACAGCAGTTAAATTCGGGGGGGCGAATGCCGAAGGTTTCGCGGTGGATTCTCAGTCCCAAATTACCGCTGAAGTGTATCTTGGCGCTACCGGTAAGATTACGGTTACGACACCTTTAGGTACCGCCACCAGTGAAAACGCTTTTGAGTTTGTTCCGGATAGCGACGAGGATGGAATGTACGATCAATGGGAAATTGATTGCTTTGGCGATCTTTCCCATGATGGCACAGCCGATGGGGACAACGATGATTTGAATGATCTTCAGGAATATCAAAACGGCACTGATCCTGCAAACCCTGACACCGACGGCGATAATTTACCTGACAAATGGGAGATAGAGAATGGACTAAGCCCGGTAGATGCCACTGGAGATAACGGCAGAAATGGAGACTATGACAATGATGGCTGGAGTAATTATGAGGAATACACAATGGGAACCGATCCGGATGACGATAACTCTCCAATACCTATACCTCCTGAGGTAATGGAGTCCATTCCTCACCATAATGCAGGAATCAGCGACAATACCCGTATACCCGACAATACCTCTTTTGCCATACGTATCAATGATTCCGATGGAATAGATATTACGGATTCAGCCAGCATTGCCTTTACTGTTAACGACGGTGTGAATCCTGTCTATGGATGGAATTTAGGTGACACTGCTGTTGTCAGGGTGGTAAAATTGAGCTCTGATGATGACTCCCGGGTAACGAAACTTTGGGCTGTCTATGACAGGTCTAAGGAAGCCATATATGAAAATTACCCGTATGATACTATCGTGAATATTAAGGTCGATGCCAAAGATAGAAGAGGCGACTGGATGGGCCAGGCAAATTACGATTTTAAGATAGAAACACAAACAGAACACGATGACGCCCAAGCCAACATGCCGCCAATAACTACAATTTCAGACTCACCTTCACCAGGATTAACTACAACAAGTGTTAATAGTGGAAATCTAGCAGGAGCAAGGATTCTTTACGACAGCAACGAAGTGGTTATACCAACCTTCGGACCCGCAGATGAACTTCCGGAGGTAAACTTGGACAATGTAGATGCTGTGGGTGTGCCAATGAATCTGCAACCTCCGACTGTATTCAATACGCCAGTGAAGATCTTCATTCCCTGTCTGGGGTACATATCTGTGGACACGCTCGGCATTCTTTTCTACAATGGTACTGACTGGGTGCTCGCCTGTGACGCTGCTGGCAATGTTGAGCCGGGTGGCGAGGACTGGATGGTACCCGGGTCCAGAGTGAACCATAACAACGGCAATCTTTCGACAATCGAGATCCAGGTTTACCATTTTTCTGGAGCCCAGGCGGCCAATGTTTGGAACGCCTCAGGCAGTGGTGGTGGCTGCTTTATAGCCACTGCAGCCTATGGGTCGCCTATGGAGCCACACGTCAAGGTGCTGCGTGAGTTCCGTGACCGGTTTTTGGTTCACAACTCAGCGGGAAAGGCTTTGGTACGTCTTTACAACACCTATTCACCACCCATAGCCAACTTTATAGCAAAAAATGACAGCTTGAGAATGGTGGTTCGTCTAAGTCTCTTGCCCGTTGTGGGTGTTAGCTGGATTGCTTTGAAGATTTGTCCAGTATCCAAAATGGCACTCATGCTTCTCTTGCTCTCTGGTTTTATAGGAATTGTATGGGTTAGACGAAAACATAAGACCTAATCGGTCGCCAATAAACAACATTCAAGGCAGGGTCAGCAATGCTCCTGCCTTTGCATTATCAGACTTTGAATATCTGCAATGTATCTTTTTACTTGAAAATAATTAAAGTTCTCCCCTTCCTGGCCTCACCATTCATGACATTCCTATATTACGCAAATTATATTCCTC
>CAYXQX010000338.1:0-5013 GCA_964467485.1 uncultured Porphyromonadaceae bacterium
GCGATGTTAAATACTTAGGCTACTATAAAATTAAAAAAATATGAGATAATTTTTCCATTCCCCCCCCCTCAAAATTGCATCTTTATAAGAAAAGACTGTTATGAAACACCTTGATGAAAATGAAATTGCTCAGTGTGCTTAGAAATCTGTAGGTTCTAATATCCTAATGTTATATACGGTTTTAGCATAATAATTCATCTACAAGCTGGACTTGGAGGAGTGGTGAAATTCTAAAAGTAATCCTATGATTTGCTCGCACAGACCACCTTCTGTCATCTAATGTCATAGTTTTGTAAAACTTTGTAAATCATTTGGTTTACGTGATATAATTTCATACCTTTTTAAGTCCTAACCAAACATAAATTATCATGAAGAATGTGAGAATATTCTTAAAAGTTGCCCTGATAGGCATATTAGGGTTGATTCTTTCAAACATTATAATATTTGCTCAATCACCAGGGGTAGAATTTAAACCAAATGCCAGAGTAACCTTATCCGATAATACTATAGTTGAATTGTCAAATTTTGAAATTCATGCTCGCCGCATCATGCCAAAATGGTATTTTGAAGGAGTACATGAAATAAAAATGGATATCCCTTTTAAACGAGGGAACTTATGGCAGGAGATATCATTTAAGGATATCGATAAATTTATTCTCACCAATAATAATAATCCGGATGGATGGATAAATACTGAAATTATTTTATTATCGGGTGATTCACTAAAAGGTTATATTCCTCCCGATCCACATTATTTGTGGGAAAAAGGCAGGGATATCACCATTAATGGCAGTACAAAAGTTTTAGGTAGAGAGGGATTGTTAGAACTTTCAATTTTAGAATTAAAGGAAGTTAAGAGAGATAAAAATAATCCCAGTGTTTTTATTCTAACTACTAAAGAAAATGAAATAAAAACACTGACAAATCCTTACTTGAGTCGTAACTGGTCTGGCAACACTTCAGAATTTAGCACTTATAAAACGACAAAAAAATATTTTCCTGAGCTTAAATTTATGATAGATGGCCAAGAATTAGCAATACACATGGGGGATATTGATTCACTTTACTTTTCGGATATAAATGAAGTTTTCCTGAAATTAAAAGACGGAAATGAAGCGACTTGTACATTTAAAACTGCAATTGATAAAATAAAAGGAGATACAAAATCCGGATTAATATGGTACCAATCATTCCGAAATAGAGATAGTGGAAACAATGTAAAATCTATTAAATTCTTATAAAATTAGCAATTAGTAGTAAATTCATTTGTTTTAAGTACAAAATTGGGAAAATTATTAATCTGCATCTATACTAGAAAATCCGGGCCTCGTGAGCACCTCGTGCCGATGACTGGAGCAATGCTTTGATGTCCCTGGTATTCAGAAGGTTATTATCCGGAATGCATTGCTCAGGGAACTCTGGTATTTATTGTCTTTTTGTGTCGGATTGTCTAGATAGATAAGAGATAGGTCGTTTTTATCAATATAACCATCACGATACCAGGTGTAAGTACCGGGTGAAAATTGGTTCTTCGTCAAATTTGGTGCAAGTATATATATTCCTAAAATAAGTAAAAAAACAACGTAATATACTGATTATAAGCAATATAAATTAGCAATTTCGAGATGTTTTTGGTAACTTAAAGTGCTAAATACAAGTACCTTGAACATGCTCGAAACTGCTAACAAAAGCGAAGTTACCAATACTTTTCTTAATGATAAAATCCTACGAGGGTTGACCGGACTCAAGAATCTTAGATTCATGGAGGGGCATATACATAACGAGACAGTGGATGTGAAAGCAAGACTATCGATGTCTTATGCAAGATGCCCATTATGCGGCAAGAAGAGTCATTCCGTACATTCAACGTATGAACGTCTTCTGATGGATCTGCCAATTCATGGTAAAAGGATGAACATTACGCTGTTGGCAAGAAAGTTTAGATGTCGCAATCCTAAGTGTCGCCAGATTATTTTCACAGAGCAGCCAGCTGAATTGACAGAGCGATATTCCAGGAAAACCAATGCTGCAAAATCGAAGTTAAAGGAGGTACTGATAGAGATGTCCGCTATGAAAGGGGCCTTGATAGTCTCATCCATGGGTATGCAACAAAGTGCATCCACATGCCTAAGGTTGGTTAAATCGATTGACATCAAAGTTGACAAAGAATCAGTCAAGCACCTTTGCATTGATGATTTCGCATACAGGAAAGGTGTCAGGTATGGCACTATCGTCATTGATGCTGACACGAGAAAGACGCTCGAACTTATAAACAGCAGAGATACGGATATCGTTACTAAAGCGTTAAAAGCATATCCAAATGTTAAGACCGTTTCCCGTGACAGGTCTTCCGCATATGCGAATGCAGTTAAGCAAGGAATACCAGAAGCAGCTCAAATTGCGGACAAGTTCCATCTTGTCAAGAATTGTGGCGAACACATGGAGGAGCAGCTTAAAAAATCATTTGTTCAAATAAAGGAAGAGCTATCAAAACATATAAGCGAGTCACTACCACCTCCTGTCTCATCATACCCAACGATTGATAATCCTAAACCTATTCAATCAACCACAAGGCAGCCTTCGGAGAAAAAGAGATATCTGTTTGAACAGGTACATAAGCTAAACAAAAATAAATACTCCGAAAGTGAAATAGCCAGACATCTTCACCTATCAAGACATACGGTGCATAAATATCTGTCATTGAATGAGCCTCAAGGCCGAAAGATAACTTTTAGGAATGATTACTCGATATTCTTGCCCATTGTTCAAAACGGAATCCATAATAAATATCGTATTAGTGAAATCTATCGTAATGCGGTAACTGCCGGTCTGGCCTGTTCATATATCTCATTCCTTAATTGGATGAGAACCATATTTCCTGAATATAAAACATTCAAAGGCAAAGCCACAAGAGATAGTCGTGTCGATAGCACCGGTTATGACAAAACTAAATCGGTACTCAAATCGCTGTCTTCTCACAAACTCAATATCTACGTTGCCAATCCGGAATGGGGAATAAACAAAAAAACTGGTGAATGCAGTAAAGAAAATATACAAATGAATGAAATTATAAAATCATCAGGCACGCTTTCAGAATTACGTAAGTTCTGTGTATCATTCAAGTCCGTGATAGCTGGAAACTCAACGTCGGATCTTGTTGCCTGGATAGAGAAATACAAGACTGAACCACTTTCTCATTTAAGAACATTTGCAATGGGGCTTTTAAGAGATATTGATGCTGTAAAAAATTCCATTTTATATCATTACAATAATGGACTTGCTGAGGGATTAAACAATAAGTTGAAAGCACTGAAAAGAGGCATGTACGGAAGAGCCAGCAACAGACTTATTGAAATAAAAATGGTGGCTTCCTTGACGGGTTAAATTGCACCAAATTTGACGTATTCTAAGACTAAACCAAATTTCCAGCTCACTTTTTTCAGGCGGCGAACTTTGCAGTGTTTACATATGGAGTTCCTCTCTCAATCACAGCAAATATCCGTGCTACTAGTTTATTCTTTATGATGTTCAGTGTTGCAGATTTATTCTTACCCTCATCAAGTCTTCTGTTATAGTATAGCTTCAACTCGGTATTGTACTGAATGGCTGAAACTGCCATATTACTCAGAAGGGCTTTGATTTTCTTATTTGCCAAATGGCTCACTTTGTTTAGCCCCTTGATACTGGTTCCCGAACGGTACGGGAAAGGGGCAATACCGGCATAGCATGCGAACTTACGCCAGGTTTGGAATTTTTGAAACCCATTTGTTACAGCGATGAAAGTAAAAGCAGCAAGAGGACCCGCTCCTTTAATACTTAGAATCAACTGGTACTGTTCTTTCAGCATTGGATTATTTTCGATAATATGGTGAAGTTCTTTTTCGATTTTATCAATATGAATGTTTATTCTCTTCAAAAGATCTTCCTGAATCTTGTAGTACAAAGGATCCTCTTTTTTAGAAAATGCTCTCATAGCCTCCTTCAGGGTAGCCATAAAGCCTGATCTTTGTCTAATAAGCTTGTCCCTCAATGATAATAGGCGTTTCATTCGAATTATGTCTTGCTCGGGCAGGATCGTCTGGATAATGCTATCTCGCCTTAGAAAAGTATATTCTGCAATCTTTCTCGCATCAATCCCGTCACTTTTACCACGAGAGATACCTAGTGATCGTTTTAGCTCCAGTCCCGATAATATAACAAAGTGATATCCCTTGTCCTCAAGCCATAGAGACAGTTTATAGGAGTAAAACCCTGTATTCTCAAAAGAAAACAGGGTGGCGGACAGATCGATCTGGCTATCCTTGGCCAGCCATTTAACAATTTCTTTAAACCCTTTCTCGTCGTTTTTAGTTTGAAAATCCTGATTGTTTGGCAAAACATGTACGTCAAGAGTTAGCTTACTGACATCAATTCCAATAATTGTTGAAAAATCCATAACTTTGTTTTTACGTTAATAAAATAGTTACTGAAACTAAAACCTTTAGTAGGCCTCAAAGCCTAAAATTCTAATTGGTTCATGGGTAACTAGAAAAGGAATGAGGACTAATACGTCACATAGGTCATAAGCCTAGAAGAACCAATAGTTCACCTCATTCCTTTTCAATTTACTGTATTAATAAATGACTTGGCTAATCTAAAGGAAGAACCAATTACACCGGATTGCCTAGTTACGACAGAATGTCTATCTGGCAGAGGAATCCAGGCAATCTTCCGCAATATCTTTGATCGTAGCAGCCGATTGATCAGCCATCACACACATCTTGAAATGCTTACAAGAGTATGCAGGCCGACCCTCGTTTAAGTTTTCTTTTACGCTTGCCTCGATTCTCCGAGTTAACAGTTTTGAAAAACCCTTCATCAACCTCAGTCAATCCCGAAAGGAATCTCTACAGGATTTCTCATCAGTGTAATCTAGAGTGAGTGTCCGTAACCAATTTACGGTCTGGTTATTAATTACGGCCAATCATTTATTTAATTATTCATATCGCAACCCTTCTACAGGATTCCTCGAAG
>CAYXQX010000339.1:0-4998 GCA_964467485.1 uncultured Porphyromonadaceae bacterium
CCAATAACACTTTTTTGCAGCTCATCACTCATACGAAGAAGTCTTGCACCTTCAGCCTGTGCTATTCGCTGTACTGGTACACCGGTTGTCATAGCCACAACTTCTTCAACATCTGTTTCAGATACAATCTCACGATTTTTGGAGAGAGCTTTTTCCCAGTTTTCCTTTTCTTTTTCCAGTTCTTGAATCAGCAGTTTCTCACGATCCCGATGACGTGCAGCTTTTTCAAAATCCTGACTTTTCACAGCCTCAATTTTGACCTTTTTTGTAGATTCAATTTCCTCTTCCAATTTGAGGATCTTATCGGGAACACTTATATTTGTAATATGCACTCTAGAGCCTGATTCATCCAGTGCATCAATAGCTTTGTCGGGTAAGTGACGGTCGCTTACATATCTCTCAGTAAGCTTCACACAAGCCTTAATTGCATCATCGGTATAGCTAACATTGTGATGCTCTTCATATCTCTCCTTGATGTTGTGTAGAATTTCGAGCGTTTCATCTGCCGTAGTGGGATCAACCATAATCTTCTGGAATCTTCTTTCCAGAGCGCCATCCTTCTCGATATGTTGCCTGTATTCATCTAGTGTTGTTGCTCCAATACATTGAATCTCTCCTCTCGCAAGCGCAGGTTTGAGCATATTTGCAGCATCTAGTGAGCCGGTAGCACCACCAGCACCAACAATTGTGTGTATCTCGTCGATGAACAATATGATATTAGTAGTTTTTGCCAACTCATTAAGAATTGCTTTCATTCTCTCTTCAAACTGCCCCCTGTACTTTGTTCCAGCAACAATGGAGGCCATGTCAAGGGCAATAACCCGTTTCCCGAACAAAACTCTGGAAACTTTTCTCTCAACAATCCTAAGAGCGAGCCCTTCGGCAATAGCCGATTTACCAACTCCCGGCTCTCCAATTAGAACGGGATTGTTTTTCTTCCGACGACTAAGTATTTGAGCTAGTCTTTCAATTTCCTTTTCACGTCCAACAACTGGATCCAAACGGTCTTCTTCTGCAGCTCGGGTGATGTCAATTCCAAAATTATCCAAAACCGGAGTCTCGGAACTTGTTTTGGCTGCCCTGGAAGGCCCACGACCCGGCTCCATTGGTTCATCAGAATCCTCTTCTTCATCAGAAAAATCTCCTTTTGATAAAGGCATATCATCAGTCAATTGCTTCCTCACCAAGTTATAGTCAACCTTCAATTCTTCAAGAATCTGTGTAACCTGACTGTTTTCATCTTTTAAAATTGCTAACAGTAGGTGTCCAGTATTTATTTGTGGACTGTTTGATGCCTTAGCTTCCAGATAAATGAGTTTCAGGGCTCTTTCTGCAGGCTTCAAAAGAGGCACATTCTCAGGTAGAGCATCGTAATCAGGATTCGACGGCCTGATCCTGGTCTCAAGAGTTGATTTAACATCAGGTAAGTTTACTCCTAGTTGGATCAGGGTATCTATACCAATTCCTTCACCTTCACGTAACAAACCCAGAAAGATATGCTCGGTACCAATATAATCGTTACCAAGCCTTATTGCTTCTTCACGGCTGAAACTCAGCACATCTTTTATTCTTTTTGAAAACTTTGAATCCATATTAAAATATGTTTAGCTGACAGAACAGCAATATGTGTACCATTTTATGCCCAATTGTCATAATAAGACATCCTGCCAAAAATTTAATGCCTGATCTTATGTGTTAGTTTTCAGGCTGTTTCACCAAGCTACAAAATTATTATCAATTCTGTTTTTCTGTGTAACAAATTCCACGCCATTTATTAACAATTGATGTTTGAAATATCTTGTATGAACCTGATATTTGTTAAATAAAATTTGTTACTTTGGTAGTTTATTTTAATCGGATATTTTATCCGTTTTTTTTATTTAATAGTTTGGTATTTATGTCATTAGGAGAAAGAATTATAAAGATCAATATTGATGAGGAAATGCGTTCCTCATATATTGACTATTCCATGTCGGTAATTGTTGCCAGGGCATTACCAGATGTACGTGATGGACTGAAACCTGTTCATAGGCGTGTGTTGTTTGGAATGAATGAACTGGGAAACTCTTCCAGTAAAGCATACAAGAAATCTGCACGTATAGTTGGGGAGGTGCTGGGTAAGTATCATCCGCATGGAGATAGCAGTGTTTATATGGCTATGGTAAGGATGGCCCAGAGTTGGTCAATGAGATACCCAATGATTGATGGTCAGGGTAACTTTGGGTCAATTGATGGAGACAGCCCTGCTGCAATGAGGTATACGGAGGCCAGGCTCACCAAGATGGCCGAAGAAATAATGGCTGATCTCAATAAGGAGACTGTTGATCTTCAACTTAATTTCGACGATACTCTTGAAGAACCAAAAGTAATGCCTACTAAACTCCCTCAGCTCCTCATAAATGGAACATCAGGGATTGCGGTTGGTATGGCAACTAATATGCCTCCTCATAACCTTACAGAAATTATTAACGGTACGATTGCTACTATTGATAATCCTGATATTGAATTTGATGAATTACTTAAGCATATAAAAGCTCCTGATTTTCCTACCGGAGGAACTATCTATGGTTATCAGGGTGTAAAGGATGCATTTGAGATGGGTCGGGGGCGTATAGTACTCAGAGGGAAAGCTACAGTTGAAACAACCTCAACAGGAAGAGAACAGCTGATTATTACTGAGATTCCTTATCAGGTTAACAAGGCGGAAATGATTATTAAGACTGCCGAGTTAATCAATGATAAAAAACTAGATGGAATCTCTAATGTAAATGATGAGTCTGATAGAAATGGAATGAGGATTGTCTACGATTTGAAAAAGGATGCAATTGCGAATGTCGTCCTGAACAAATTGTATAAGATGACACCCTTACAAACGTCCTTCTCAGTTAATAATATTGCTCTTGTTAAGGGAAGGCCAAAGTTATTGTGCCTGAGGGAGATGATCGACCTATTTGTTGAGCATAGGCATGATGTTGTTGTAAGAAGAACAGAATATGAATTACGTCAGGCTGAGAAAAGAGCCCATATTCTTGAGGGATTGCTTATAGCTCTGGATAACCTTGATGCTATTATTAGCTTGATTCGAGGTTCAAAAACACCTGAAGAAGCTAAAATTGGTTTAATAGAGAAATTTAAATTATCCGACATTCAGGCAAGAGCAATTCTTGATCTTCGTCTACAGAAACTTACAGGATTAGAAAGAGAAAAGATAAAGGCTGAATATGAGGAACTCATGGCCTTAATTAGCAGCTTAAAAGAAATATTGGCTGTTAAGGAGTTGAGGATGAAAATAATTAAGGAAGAATTGCAGGAGATGCTCGAGAAATATGGAGATGAGCGTAGAACAGAAATTATTTATGCTTCCGAGGAATTCAATCCTGAAGATTTTTATGCCGACGAGGAAATGGTAATCACTATTTCACATATGGGTTATGTGAAACGAACACCTCTTTCCGATTTCAGAACACAACACAGGGGTGGGGTAGGAGCAAAAGGCAGTACTACCAGAGATGAGGATTTTATTGAACACATGTTTATTGCTACTATGCATAATTACATGCTGTTTTTTACTGAGAAAGGAAAGTGTTTCTGGCTTAAAGTATATCAGATTCCTGAAGGGACTCGAACATCCAAAGGCAGAGCCATGCAAAATCTCCTGAATATCGAACAGGATGATAATGTTAAAGCACATATTAACGTGATTAACCTGAGTGATGAAGAGTACATAAATAATAACTATATAATATTGTCCACCAAGAAGGGAACAATTAAAAAAACTCTACTTGAAGCTTATTCACGACCACGACAAAATGGAGTAAATGCGATTACTATTAAAGATGGCGATCAACTTTTAGGCGCTAACTTAACTAATGGCAATCAGGAAATTATAATGGCTACCAAAGCAGGTAAAGCCAACCGTTTTAATGAAAGTATTGTACGATCAATTGGTAGAACAGCAGCTGGAGTAAGAGGGATAAGACTCTCAGGGCCAGACGATGAAGTGATTGGCATGATTTGTGTTGAGAATGATATAGAGGATATCCTGGTTATCTCTGAGAATGGATACGGCAAGCGTTCAAAACTTGCCGATTACAGAGTAACCAACCGGGGTGGCAAAGGTGTGAAAACACTAAATGTTACTGATAAAACCGGAGCGCTCATTGGAATATTGAACGTAATTGATGACGATGATATTATGATTATTAACCGATCCGGAATTATTATCAGGATGGCTGTTAAAAATCTTAAAACCATCGGAAGAGCGACTCAAGGAGTCAGGCTTATACATCTAAAAGACAATGATAGCATTGCTTCTGTTGCGAAAGTCAACTCTACCGACGAGGATGTGGAAGTTGTTGAAGGTGCTGAAAGTACTGAAGGTGTTGAATTACCTGAAGGAGAGGTAGCAAGCGAAAAATCAGTAGATGTTGAAAATAGTGAGACAGATGCCGGTTAAAATGCTTTCTTAATTTGCAAATGGGGTAAATTATTCCATAACAGATTTGACTGACTTTTAATATTATAGTATTTTTGAACACTGGAAAATTTAAATAACAAAATCATGAAAAGAATTGCATTAGGACTAATCTTAATACTTGGAATATCAGCTGGGTATGGTCAGAGCGCTAAGGTTGTTAGTGCCTTTAACTATATGAAACCACAGTATAATGAGCTCGACAAAGCTAAAGCGAGTATTGATCAGGCTGCTGTTCATCCTAAAACAGCAGGTGAAGCTAAAACCTGGTATTATCGTGGACAAGTTTACCATAAACTTTATCAATCATCAGAGAAGAAGTTTAAAAACCTGGATGACAATCCATTAATGGTAGCTGCAAACTCATTCATCAAGGCTATTGAATTGGATACAAAAAAAAGGTTTGAAGATAAACTGTTATTTGAAATCAAGAGATCTGCAAATCTGATGTTTAACAAGGGTAGTGGAGAATATGAACAGAAAAAGTTTAAAGAATCACTGCAGTCTTTTGAGAAAGTAATAGA
>CAYXQX010000340.1:0-4997 GCA_964467485.1 uncultured Porphyromonadaceae bacterium
TCATCATAATTTGTAACAGCAATAGCCACCAGGTAGGCGGCAATAGGGTGCTTGTGCATCCACTGCATCACCGTCTTATCTTCGCACTCCAGACAATCGGTCATCAAACCGATAGAAGCTGTCCTGTACCCCGGAGGCGTTGTAACCACCAGATGCACCGAATCGATCTTGTCATTAAGGTTATGCTTGCATGGCCACCAGGTGGGCGATCCGTAAGGCTCCGAGAGAGTATAAAGAACAGGTACGCTATCGGGCCCATGCACATCGGTAAAGAAAGAGCCGAATCCCGTAGTATCATTATATGGAACACCCTCATAATCAACCATGATAGAGTCCATCGCCCCATAAGCAAAAGCCTCAGGCAGAGTGATCGACAGCACATTATTCTCATGCGTCCCCTCAATCAACTCACCATGATAACGTATAGCATTAAGGTGAAGACTATCATGCATATCAAAAGTTATAGTATGAGGTGGCTCACTCAGGTGACGGAAGTAGGAAGTCACCGATCCCGTAATATACCTCTCCGCCGGATCCACCTTAAACAGCAGACGATGAAAAGTAAGATCGTAAGTATTGCCCACCTCCGAAGTCATAGCCTTTTTGCGTTCCTCCAAGTGCCTCGACTTTGCTGCGGCGTCGGCATCGATCCAGTCGAGGTTGAACGATTGGGCTGAAAGGGTGAGAGTAAGAAGGAGTAAAGGGATGGAAGTAAGTGCTTTTCTTGTCATCATAGTGTAATTTAAACCGAAGGCCTAAATATACCAATTTCCGACAATGAAAACGTCATCCCGGGCGAAGCGCAGCGAAGACCCGGGACCTAGTAGCAGAAGTAAGCTTTCCCGAAAGAAAGAATAAAAAAAGTCCACTTTTTTTTCCATTCTCTTCAAAATCTGCATCTATATAATTGTAACCTCAATACTAAGCCCATGGAAGAGCGTTGTGAATTTATTTGGCAGATAATAGAAGAAAGCCCGGTTCTGCGAAAAAAGCTGAACGAACTGGAAGAAGAAAATAGCGATAACAATGAAAACAAGGTAAACACCTACATCGAGCTATTCAAAGAAGTAGAAGAAATAATGGAAATCGCAGTAGAAACCTACCACTCCACCAGAATACTAAACAACAACTCCTTATAAAGATTATGGTTCTCGAAGGTCTTCTTCCTTCATCCTTAAAGCCGGTTCATTGGCGCCCGCCATGGCCGGCTTTTGCTTTTCTCCTTCTCTGGTTTGGGAGAGATACTTGACAAAGCAAATTCAACTTTAAAGTTTATAAAACAACACTTATTAACAAATAACCAACAATAAAGTTGTGTTATAAAAAGATAGGTTGTATTTTTACATCAACTATGATTACAAATGGCATCTAACCAGGAGGTCGAAACATACTTAAAGGAACTAAAGGTGAAAATTAATATTTTCGGCATATTGTTTCTTGATGATCGTGGAAAAAATCAACAGACGCTCTACGATTTAGAAATATCACCAGCCAAACGTAAGGAGGTTATAAATTCATTAGAGGTTGAGGATTATTCGCAAGGGCCTTTAGAAGAAAAGATGCGTGGTCTATTGCCTATGTGGGTTTTCGGTAAACAAGTTAAAAGGAATGAAGTGTACATCAAAGTGAGTATGGGGTTAGAAAATAGAGACGCAGTTTGCATTTCTTTTCATATTGCTGATCATCCTGTTGATTATCCCTTTAAAAAAGAAACATTATGAAAAGCCCATTTACAGGTGAAGAAATGAGTATTGTAAAAGAAATGAGAACCATGAGTTTTCGCAAAGACGAATTCAAGGTGATATTTCATTCTTACAAGTGTAAGGATACAGGAGACCAATTTGAAGATGATGCGTTTTCTCAATTGAATTACAATCAATTAGTAAATCAATACCGGGTGAAATACTGCATTTCATTTCCAGAGCAAATTTTCACGATACGTGAAAAATATAGTCTTCCTGCAGCAAAAATGTCAGAAATATTAGGCTTTGGAGCAAATGGGTATCGTCAATACGAAGGAGGAGAAGTTCCTAATCAATCAAATGCTAAATTAATTCAATTAGCAGAAGACCCTCATGAATTTAGAAAATTGGTAAATATCTGTACTTCACTTGATAGTAAGCTTGTTGAGAAAATTATGCATACTATTGATATCTTATTGGAGGAGAGGAAAAAGTATAAATTTGAGAAACAGCTGGAGACCTACTTTTTTGGTAATTGCCTGCCAAATTCATTGACGGGATATAAAAAACCTGATTTTAAAAAATTCTCTGAAATGGTTGTGTTTTTTACTGAGAAAATGGAGCCTTGGAAAACAAAATTAAACAAGTTGTTATTTTATTCTGACTTTTTAATGCACAAGCAAACAGGGTATTCTATGAGTGGTGTTCAATATCGTGCCATCTCTATGGGGCCAGTTCCTAACAATTTCAATAGTATTTATGAGTATTTAGGAAATAAAGATGAATTGGATATTGATTATATTAGTTTTCCCGACGGTGGGATAGGAGAGCAATTTAAGCCAAATGCGAAGAACAAACTTAATTTAAGTTTGTTCAGCCTTACCGAATTAGAAATACTAAATTCAGTAGTAGAAAGATTTAAAAACACATCAACCAGGGAAATTATAGAAATAAGCCATAAAGAAAAGGCCTGGATAGATAATAATGCAGAACGAAACTTAATTGATTATAGTTACAGTTTTGATTTAAATTGAGAAAATTTAATACGCTCTATATCAGCGCCTAAGGTGTATTTTAGGATTTGGGCAAATAAACCAATCTCATTTACATTTTTGTCATGTACTAAACACTATATGACTAAATTTGCCAAAGATGAAAAACTTCAAAAATACACTAATCCAGATATCACAAGATGTCATGGGAACCGGAGATAAAGTTTTAGGACTTAAATTGATGACTAACTATTTAAGGCTTATTAATGAAGAAACGGAAATGCCCAGTTTCATCGTATTCTACAATAGCGGGGTTAAACTTATTTGTAAAGATTCCCCGGTTATTGAAGTCACCAAAGCTATGGAAGGAAAAGGTGTAAAACTGATTGCCTGTAAAACCTGTCTGCAGCATTTTGACTTAATGGACAAAATGGAAGTTGGAATTGCTGGCACCATGATGGATATCGTAGAACTACAAAAAATCGCAGATAAGGTAATTACGCTGTGAGAGGGCTATACTCTTTGCGAACCGTTGTAGCAAATTTGTGCAAGCTCACTGTATTTATAAACTCAATAAAATAATGATTATAGATATTCCAGGATACAAATCCTTAGATCTTAAAAATATCGTTCTAGATTATAATGGAACAATAGCTAATAGTGGACTTCTGATTAAAGGAGTAGCCGAAGCGATAAACAAAATTTCTGAACATTTTAATGTTTATGTGGTTAGTGCCGACACTTTTGGCACTGCAAGAAAACAGCTTGAAGGAATTAATTGTGAGTTGACTATAATACCAAAAGAAAATCAAACGGAAGCCAAGTTAGAATTTGCCAAGTCCTTAAATGCTGAACACACCATATGCATTGGAAACGGCAGAAATGATCGATTTATGATTAAAGAAGCTATTTTAGGAATAGCCGTTTTACAAGACGAAGGCTTATGTACAGAAACCCTACTTGCCTCAAACATGGTTTGCAAATCTATAATAGATGCATTCGATATTATCTCAATACCAAATAAACTAATTGCAGGCTTAAGATCATAATAACAAGCCCACCCAGTTAGATAGTTTTTTACCCAATCCCCTTTTTTACCCAATCTACCAATCTACCAATCTACCAATCCACCAATCTACAATTCCACAATACTGTCGAACCAAGGCAATACGCTCTCCCGGTGGGTCACAAAAATAACAGTAGTGTTCTTTTTAACTTCTTCAATCACTCTCATAATCAAAGCCTCATTCTCCGGATCCAGCGACGAAGTAGCTTCATCGAGTATCAGTATCTGGGGCTTGCGCAGCATCACGCGGGCCAGGGCCAGCCGCTGTCTCTCGCCTCCTGAAAAGCTGTACTGGTAATTGGTGATAAAGGTCTCCAAACCCTCCTTCTGCCTGTCAACAAGATGCCTGGCATTCACCCTCTCCAGAACCGACCATATCTCCTCATCCTGAATGGGATCTTGTCTGTCCCAGACTAGGTTCTCGCGTATAGAGCCATCAATAAAGAAAGCATCCTGAGGCAGATAGCCTATGCTGCTTTTCCAGTGCGGGATGTTATTGCTGTCCAGAGGCTTGTCGTCTATGCTGATCTGGCCCTTGTCGGGTTTTTGCAGACCAGCTATCAGGTCGATGAGAGTGGTTTTGCCAATGCCCGACGAGCCAATGATGCCCGTAAGCTTTCCGGCAGGTATGGTGGCGGAGAAATCATCTAATAGCTGTTCACTATCCGAATATTTAAAAGAAATATTATCTATCCTGATCTCTTTTCTAAGAGGGACTTCTTTGCCCTGAGATTTGGCAGGGAAATCACTGTCCTGTAACTGCTCATCCAGATCGAGTACCAGACGAACGGAGGCTATGTAAGAAAAGATATTGTTCAGGTAGTTATTAACTGCTATAAACTGGGGCAGGATACGACCAAAAAGAACAATGAGAATAAAGAAGGACGACAAGGGTACTTTATCTATCTGATAACCTATATACACAACAGCCACGAGCACAATAATACCGGCTATCTTATATATGAGCTGGGGCAGGGAATAGTTCTTCGTTAGCTTATACTGCAAGTCCAACAGGTCCTTGTTGGCATCATCAAATTTATCGTAATAAAAACTCTCTGTATTATGAACCTTGGCAATCTTCACCGATTGCCAGAAATCATCAATATATTTTATCAGTCGGTTAACTGTCGTTACCTGCTTATCACCCAAACTGAAGGCTTTGGTGATAAAGCCACGCATAAAAATAAAGACAAGCAGACCAACGATCAAAACCAGTGCAGTAAATTTCACAGAAACCATAAAGGCAAAGAAGATATG